>CAISYL010000001.1 GCA_903889655.1 uncultured Alphaproteobacteria bacterium
GACGGCGGCGTTGAGCGCCTTCGCCGCCATGTCGATCGACTGCTTCGACATGCGCACGGCGACAGGCGGCAGCGCGGCGAATTTGCGCGCGAGCTTCAGCGCCGCTTCGAGGGCCTGCCCGTCTTCGGCAAGCTCCTCGACGAGGCCCCAGTCGAGGGCCCGCGGCGCAGGCAGTTTCTCGCCCAGAATGGTGAAGAGCTTCGCCTTGGCGGGCCCCATCAGATTGACAAGGCGCGGATTGGAATGCCAGCTCATGTTCATGCCGAGCGGAATTTCCGGCAGCCGGAAATAGGCGCTCTTCGCCGCGACGCGAATATCGCAGGCCGCCGCCAGCGCCGTTCCGCCGCCGATGCAGAAGCCTTCGACGGCGCAAATCGTAATCTGCTCCAGCCGCTCCCAGGCGTCGCACATGTCGGGGCCGATTTTCAGCGCGTGCCGCCGCGCGAGAAGCCCCTTGGTCTTGCGCGACGCCATCTCCGGATCGGCGAGATCGGCACCGGCGGAAAAGCCGCGCGCCGCCCCCGTCAACACGATCGCGATCGTCTCGAGATCATCCTCGAAGGAACGGGCGACGGAGGTCAGCTCGCGCATGGCGGCGGCCGAGAGGGCGTTGAGAGTGTCGCCGCGATCGAAATGGACGATCGCAACCTTGCCCTCGCGTTCGATCCGCGTGAAATCGCCCATCATCGTCTCCGGGTTTAAAGCATTGCCGTGTTGGTGGGGACACCGAGGAAGAGCCGGCCCGTCAACTCGTAGGTCGCCTCGCTCACCATCATATGCTGGGTCGCGACATGAACGTCGCGGAAATGGCGCTGCAGCGCCGAGGTCCGATAGACCGACGAACCGCCACCCAGCATGTACATGAGATCGACGGCGCGCGCCGCCGCCTTTACCGCATGGGTCGTTGCAAGCCTGATGTCGCGGCGATGCTCGACCGCGATTGCGCCGTCGCGCGTCGCGGCCTCCCAGGCCGCATCGACCGTCTCTGCGAGATAGGCATGCGCGGAACGGACCAGCGCCTCCGCTTCCGATACGTCGATCTGGGCCTTGGCGCGCGCCGCAAGCGGCTTTGCCGAGCCTTGCGGCATCTTCCCACTGGCAAGCGCGACAAGCTCGTCGATGGCGCCCCGCGCGAGACCGAGCGCGACGCCCGCGATGCCGATGCCCAGAAGACCGAAGGTCGGGAAACAATAGAGCGGCCGGGGAAGCGGCCTGTCGCTGAGAAGGCTGACCGCGCGCGCCGCCGGCACGAAGAGATCCCTCACCTCGAAATCGGTACTGCCGGTGCCGCACAGCCCCGACACGTCCCATGTGTCGTGGAGCGTCACGTCTTCGGCGCGGAAGATCATCATGCGGTTCTGCGGAATGCCCGCCGGCGTCATCTCAGGTCTGCCGTCCTCACCCTGAATGAGCGCCCCGCCCATGATCCAATGCGCATTGCGCGAACCCGAGCCCCATTGCCAGCGCCCGCTGACACGGTAGCCCGCAATACCTTTTTCTTCCGCATGAACCGCGACGCCACGCGGCGCGAAGACGCCGGCGGCGATGGTCAGCGGATCGCCGAAAACCGCGCGCGCCTCGTCGGGCGCAAGGAAGCCTGCGACCATGCCCGACGTCGCGCCGATGAAGACGCACCACGCCGCCGAGCCGTCGACCCGCGCCAGCCGCTCCACCACCTTCACCAGCATCATCGGATGCGCTTCGTGGCCACCATGGATGGCTGGAATGCAGAGGCGATGAAGGCCGAGCCGCGCCGACAGCTCCGCGAGATCCCGCGGCAGGAACCGGTTGTGCTCGATCTCGGCGGAACGGCCGGCAAGCGCTGCCGCATAGGTCTCCGCCGCTACCAGAGGGGCGGGCAAGGTCGCGAGTGCCGGTTCGGTCATTGGTCTTGCGGGGCCCCTGCTTTTCGCGCGGCGCCAGCCCGCCTCCCTGAACGTCTCTTCGTTATTTATGCCGAGTGTGGCGCGCGGCCAGGCGGATGGAAAGCCCCGCGCGAAAGCGGCGAGGCCAAAAAGAAACCCCGGCCGCAAGGGCCGGGGTTTCAATGAGGCGCGCCCTTTTCGGGTGCGTAGAGGTTCTAGCTTCCCGACGTGAAGTGGAAGCCGACGGCCTTTTCGGCCTCGACGGGCGTATCGGGCTGAAGCTTGACGCCCGGCTCGCCATAAACCGCGATCTGGCCCTGCGGACCTTCCGTGACCGAGGTATAACCGAGACGGTCGGCGCGCACGACTTCGGTGAAGTTGAGGCCCTTGTCGGTGCTGTAGCCGACATAGCCCTGCAGGCCGACGAGAACGATCGTGCCGTTGGGAAGCTCGACGCCGCCGCCGATCGACTTGTCGGTGCCGCCATTGGCTTTCACCCAGGTGGCGCCGTCATCGGTCGAACGGTAGACATTGCCGCGCATGCCGAAGATCAGCGCCGATCCGTCGGAAAGCGCGAGACCGCCCCAGAACGAGCCTTCGTAGCCCGTCTTGATTTCCTGGAACGTCTTGCCCTGATCGGCCGAGCGATAGACCGTGCCGAATTCCGCCGCGACGAGAATGGTGCCGGTCTTCTTCTCGCCGAAGACCATGTTGAGATGCGAGTCTTCCTGGCTGCCCGTGACCAGCGCGCGCTGGTTCCAGGTCTTGCCGCCATCCTGCGTCTCGATCACGAAGGAGAAAGCGCCCATGGCAAAGCCATGGTTCTCGTTCTCGAAATAGACGCTCATGATCGGCGACTGCGCCTTGGCGTCGTGATAGGCGAGCGTCCAATGATCGCCGGCATCGTCGGTCCGCAGCACCGTGCTGTCGTGACCGCCGGCAAAGCCGATCTTGTCGCTGATGAAATAGACGCTGGTGAGCGTCACCTGCGTCGGCACCGACGCGGCCTGCACCCAGGTGCTGCCGTGATCGTCGGAATAGATGACATGGCCGAATTCGCCGACGGCGACGAGGCGGTTGCCGGCCTTGGTCGCCGCAAGCAGCAGATCCTTGCTGGCAAGGCTCGACGGGGTCGCATATTCGACGGCGTCGGCGGCGGGTGCGGCTACGTCGGCGGCACGGGCGCCTGCGAAGGGAACGGACGCGAGAAGGAGCGCGACCGCGGCGCCGAACACGGCGGACCGGATGAACTGGGTGAACTTCATAATAACTAGGGCTCCTGCGTCGGGCGTTTCCGCTGCGTCGACACCGCGCGCCTGACGGCGCATCGGTCGCGACGGGCTCTCTGTTGTTATCCGGCTCTTTGCGACCGGTGGTGTTGCGACAGGCCGGAATTGGGCGATTGACCGCCAGAATCCCGGCTTTCGGATAGAAAGAAGGCCGGGCCTCGGTTTCCCGAGGTCCGGCCCTTTCAGATTAGGCTAGTTTTTAGCGGACGCCAAGCTGACGAATGGCGTTCGGCGTATAGCGGCTCGGATCGAGCTCGTCGGCAAAGTAGTTAACCGGCGGCTCTTCGTTCTGCATGGCGAGCGCCAGATAGCGGCCGGCCTGCAGATCGTAGACCGTTTCCGTGCCCGAACCGCAGAGCGGCACGTTGTAGCGCTGCAGCTCCTGGAGTTCCTGAACGCGCCAGAGCTGGCCACGGCCGTCATAGAGTTCGGCCGAGGAGATTTCCCAGGCGTCTTCGTCGTTATGATAGACGCGGCGCGCATAGACGTGACGCGTGTTCGGACGCAGCTTCGCCTCGAAGTTCCAGGTGCGGTGGAGTTCGTAACGGATCACATCCTGATTGAGGTGAAGCGGCTTGACGTAGTCCTTGTACTTCGTCGACTCCGCCTTGTAGTCATTGGCGGCGATGATCATCGGCTTCTTGTCGATCATGGCCCAGTCGTAGCGATCGAGCGCGCCGTTGAAGCCGTCGAAGGCGTCCGACGTCGACAGACCGTCCGAGTTCGTGCCCGGATTGTCGTAGGAGATGTTCGGCGCACGGCGAACGCGGCGGGTGCCGGGGCTGTACTGCCATGCCTGACGGCCGCCATTCAGCGTCGCGTTCAGGGCTTCATGCACGAGCACCACGTTGCCGGCTTCGCGCGCCGGAGCGATCGTGTTCGCGATGTAGTAGATCGAGATGTTGTCGAGATCTTCGGCGCGCTTCTTCGACGGATCCGACCACTGCAGAATGGCTTCGTCCTGCACGATCGTCAGCGTGTAGTCGCCGTTGCGCGTGACGGGAGCCGCCGCGAACTGACGCACCGCCTTGAACGAGCGATAACGCAGCGTGTGGTTCCACATGATCTCGTAGGCATTGTTCGGGATCGGGAAGGGGAAACCGAAAATGGCTCCGCCGACGCCCGAACCGCCGCCGATCAACTCGCCGACCTTGGCGTTGTTCTTCGTCGCCGCATAGACGCGATCCGGATAGGCGCAGCTGCGACGCGTCTGATAGACGTTCATCTTGTAGTCCGGATAGGCCTTGAAGAGCGCCTTGTATCCATCCGGCAGAACCGCATCGTACTGACCGGCATTGGCGGCCGTGATCGTGTATTTGATCGCGTCGCTCGAGAACGGATCCTGCAGATGATCGCCGGGCTTGTAGCTGACATTGCTCGGCACGGTCTGCAGACCGCCGGTCCATGCGGGGATATCGCCCTCGCCGGCTTTCTCGGCGCCGATCGGGGTCAGATCGCCCCCCAGCCGGTTGACTTGGGCATCCGGCACTCCGGCCAGCGCACTCGTGCTGAGTGCGCCAAACACAAAGGCGGAGACCAACAAGGTCGTCCTATTCATGTACGTTCCCTCCACTTGATTTCTTATCTGACACCCGGTGGTTTTCCATCGGGGCTGGGTTTCCCGCCAACTCTCCTGGATCATAGCAAAACGGCAACCCGGCGCAAACAAAGCCACGTGCGATTCTGTCGTTATCCAGCATCCTACGTGACTAAAAATTCGGCCTTCGGGACAGCCGAGCCTCTAGTCCGGCAGGCTCCTCATGCGTTGCAAAAACCAACGCGATGAACGAAACGGCATCGCCGCCGCCTGCCTTAAATTTGCGCAACCGCCGGACGTTCTGGAAACTTCTCCGATGACGGATCATGTCCAGAGATCGATCGGTATCCGGTGGCTCGGCCGAAATCGGCCTTGCGTGAGCCATCGCGAACACATCGGTCCGTCGGGGTAAAGAAGATCGGGACCGGCGGATAACCGCCGGTCCCGAAGACCTGGATGATCAGAAGGCGTAGCTGATCGACGCCGTGGCAAAGTCCTTGTCGCTCGAGAAGTTGCGGAAGCTGTTGCCCCAGTTGTAGGTCCAGGCGATCGCCGCTCTCCAGTCCTGATACTTCGCATTCAGGCCGAGCGTGACGACCTTCTTGTTCTGGACGAAGCCCGGTCCGATCGGGCCAGCCGAATAGCCGTCCACGTCGTGCGCAAACTGGATCGACGGCGACAGCGTCACCGACGTCCCGAAAGCATTGTTGTAGTCGGCACTTGCGATCAAACGATAACCCCAGGAAAAGGGGGTCGCGTAGAGCGTGTGGCAGGTCGTCGAGTTACAAGCCGCATCGCCCAAAAGAGCCTGAACGGTGGCCGAATTAGCGTTAAAGCTGCCGTAATAGTTCGATGCGCGTGGCGCAGCGAGGCGGTTGTTGGCGCTTGTCAGGCCGGGGATGTACTGGAAGCCGGCATTGGCGACCAGGACAACAAGGTCGGAATTGAGAAGCTCCGTAAGCGCGCTCGACGTCGGCAGTGTGCTGATCAGAGCAAGCTGCCCGGTCACGACGTTGAAACGGTCATAGCCGGGGATGACGCCGCCAACCGATGTATCGCCCGCCTGCGGACGACAGTAGGCGTTTGCTTGACCGCCAAGCGTATGAGCGAGGTCGTTGCAGTTCTCTTCAACGTCCGTCAACGCGAAAGGCATGTCATGCGTGTAGGAAGCTTCGCCCGAGAACGCCGAACCGCCGAGGATCGGAACCGTCGTGTTGAACGAGGCGCCGAGTGTCTTGATATCGTCCGGATACTGCAGGACTAGATGCTTGAACTCGGTGCCACCCAGGAAGTTGAACAGGTTGACCGATGTCCATGTACCGATAGGCAGCGTCGAGCTGTAGTTGACGAAATAGAGCCCCATGTCGGTGCCGTCGTTCAGCCAGTCGGCATAGTACTTGAGGGCCGCGCCGTAGGTCTTGCCGTCGGTGCCTTCCTGCGCGGGATAGCGGTCGATCAGGTGCGGACCGACATTGTCCCCGTAGGAATATTCCTTCCCGCTCATGACGTACATGCCGCCTGTACAGGCCGCATCGGTCGTCGCGAAGAAACTGCCGCAGGCGTCGAGTGTCGTTTCGGTCCACATCGCCTGCCAGAAGGCCTCGACGCTGAGATTGTAAGGCAGGCTCAGCGACCCATAGAGCGCCGGAACCGGCTGATAGGCTTCCTTCAGTTCCGAACCCGGCGTACGCAGCGCCGTGACGTCGACCGGCAGATAGGAGCTGATGCCACCCTGGATCAGAAGGCTTTCACCCCAGTTGATCACCTGCTTGCCGGCGCGAAGCGTGAGCTGCTGATCGCCGATGTTGAAATTGCCATAAACAAAAGCGTCGAGCAGCGAGAGGCCGCGCTGCGAGGCATCGAGCGCGTCAGTCCCACGCAGCGGATCGGTGACGGGACGCCGGCCATAAGTCGAGTTGTTGTCGCCGACATGCTCCGCCCAGAAATCGTAGAACGCCTTCACGCGGGCGAAAGCGCCATAGTTCTGGTACTTTAGCTCGATGTCGCTGGTGATCTTGGCCACCACCGTGTAGGGGCTCCAGTGGGGGGTATTGATATTGCCGTCGTCGTCATTGACGCCGTAGCCGACACCCGCACCAGCTCCGCAGCCACCACTGAACTTTGAAACATGCGAACAGTCGATGCCCGACGTGCGCACGCCAGCCCCGAGCGAAATCGTCGAGTCGACGTTCAGATCGGCCTCGCCAAGCTTGAACCCCATAGCCTGCGCCGATCCTGCTCCCAGCAGCATCATCGCGCCGGCCAGGCTCCCTAACAGCCACGTATTTACGTGCCTTATTTTCATTGAGTGATCCTCCTCGATCCTCGATGGCTTCACTAACTTTGCAGCTGGATCGGGAGGTGGAATCGATGGAACGCTGTCCCCCATACGACTGTCCCCCCAGACCAGTCAGCATCCCTCAAGCGCTAGCCCACCGTTAAACCCTTAGTAAGTCAAGGCAGAGTTGGCCGGCAGGGGTCGGCAACTGCGTACATTGAGTCTGCGTATTGCATTTTTGACACGCATAGGAATAAAAATCCTATCGCCTCTTGAATCGGAATTTTCGCGTCGCGAGCGTTTGATTGCTGCGGCGCAATAGTTTCTCTTGCGGTGCAAAAAGATCGGAGGACGCATGCGACGCTCCACGATGTGACGGGAGCAATCATCGTCCGTGGTCAGAGAATAAGTGGACCGGAACGGGCTCTCCCTTTCTGGGGTCCCGTTCCCTCTACATGCACGAAATTTCTCTGTTCGGGGAGCATCTCCGCGAGGCCGCCATATCCACCGCCTGCGGACCGCAAGGGCGGTCCGACGTCCTCGCGACCTAGAACGCCATCCGGAGTTGCAGCATCGTACCCAGATCGCGGGCCCCCGCGATCTGGTCGGCATCGGCCCGCGCGCCCATATAGAGATTGGCGCTGAAACCTGAGGTCAGCGTCGTTGCGTAGGAGGCGCCGATATCGGTTTCGCTGCCCGTCGGCACGAGGCTCGCGCTGCGGCGCTCGAAAACGGCGTTACCCCAAAGATCGTTGTCCGTCGCTACATTGAGCGAAGCGGAGCCCGAAACGACGCGCAGCGGCTTCTTGATCGAGAGCGCGAGCGTATCGTCCGCGGAGGCGATACCCGTCCTGGAAAGAACCGCGCCGTAGCCGAAGCTTGTGAGATCGGACATGCCGGAAATGATGCTCGACGAGGAGGACCCTGCTTTGGTGACCGCCCGCACGGCATCGAAGCCGAGCTGGTAACCCGCGCCGAGGTTGAAGCTCGTCGCGATGCCGACCGAGGTGCTGCCGTTATGGCCGAAGCTCAAGCCGCCGGCCGATGGCGAGCCGAGCAGCATCTGGCTTTCGTCGAGCATGGTCGCCGTCAGCGACACCTGCCAGGCCGGATCGCCTTGCGGCAGGAATGTATAACCGGCGGCAAAACCATAGGCATCGGGCACTGTGCCGAACGGCGTGATGGAGGAATCCTCGCCATGGAACGACGCCAGGGAGACGCGCTCGCCACGACCCAGGTTGAAGCCGGCCGTCGCGTAATGCATGTCGGCGACAAGGCTGAGAAGCGCCGTCGAGGCCTCGGCGTCGGAGCCCTGGAAAGCGTTCTCGCCGATCCAGCGCGCTTCGCTGAAGGACATCGCGGCGCCCGAGCCTTCGC
>CAISYL010000002.1 GCA_903889655.1 uncultured Alphaproteobacteria bacterium
CAATCAGACGCTCACGGACATCGAGTGCTGCTACAAGATGTTCACCCGAGAAGTTAAGGAGCGGCTGCATCTGACCTGCAACGACTTCGGTTGTGAAATCCAGATCAGTGCCCAGATCGCGCTTACTGGCCGCTGGCGCATCTACGAGACCGGCATCAGCTATTTCGGACGCACCTACGAGGAAGGCAAGAAAATCGGATGGCGCGATGGCGTCAAGGCAATCTGGTATCTCGCCCGCTTCCGGTTCTCTTCCTGAATCACCGACGGTCCCGGTTCGATCAAGACATATGCGACAAACGCCGAGTTTCAGTTTTTGGCCGCTGAGTTGATTCTCTTCAGCTCTGCCTCAAGCGCCCTGGCGTGCTCCTCGATCTCGGCGCGCGACTGCTCGAGGCTCCTGGCATATTCGGTCGCAGTTTTGTTGGCCTCCCGCACTTGCGCCAGCGTCTCTTCGAGAGACCTTGCATAACGCGCGGCCTCCTCGGCGCTTCTCGATCGCTCTTCCAATGTGACTTGCAAACTGTGCACATATCGACCGATCTCGCCCTTCAGTGCATTGCCGTTGGCGGCGATGATCGCCTGGGCGGTGCTTCGCTCGAGGGCAGCCTGGAACCCGGCTCGTTCCAGACTCTGGTTGAGTTCGTTCTGCGCGAGTTCGGTGCCAATCAGATAGTCGGAAAGCGGCGCCAGAGTTGAACAAGGCAACGCATCGATCACCGAGGCTATGACACGCGCATTCCTGAAGGGCCGAGTCGAGCGCAGCATGCTGCCTTTGCGTATTCGGTACCAGAGCAGCGCCTCCGGCAGACTCAAGATACGAAAACCGGAAGCCGCAATTCGCAGATGCATCTGCCAGTCTTCATATGTCACACCATGAATTTCATGGAAACCGCCAACTTTACCAAAGACGTCGGTTCGATAGATGGCGGAGCCGTCTCCAAAGCAGTTGTGAATGGACCCCAGAAGAATTGGGCCCGCGGAAAAAAAATGCTCCGTTCCATTTCCATGCGCCGCGTCACTTGGTGGCTGGGTTTCTTCATGAAAATGCTTGAGTCCGAAAGTCACTACGTCGGCATTGGAGGTATGAGCGGCCCTGCGAAGAGTCCGAACCATGTCTGGAAATGCGACATTGTCGTCATCGAGCAAAATGACGAACTCTGTCGTCGCCGCTCCAATGCCTGCGTTACGCGCGGCGCCGAGGTACCGATTCTCCTGCCTGATCAATTTCAGGTTCAACGACTGGTATCGTTTCTCCACCGTGTCGAGGTATCTCCGAGCCTTCTCGCTCTTGCTTCCGTCGTCGACTACCAGAACGGAAAAGCCTTTTTCCGTCTGCTGCATCAAGCCCTGCAGATTTTGCTCTATCAGGTCAGGCTGCTCGTGGTGCGTGATGATAACGGTAGTGTCGGCGGCATCGTTGAGCGGTGCCCGCTGGACCGCGGTTCCGGTATTCGTCGCCAAGACCTGCTGAAAGACTCGACGCCATCCGTCGTCGGATTCTTCATCGCCATCGCCCAACAAAAGCGAAGACGCCAACCGCCATCCTTGTTCAACCATCCATTGGCTGCTCTCGGGACGTGACGGGACGCTAAAATCGGCCAGTTCGAGCGCCATTCTCTCCAGATGCTCGATGCCGATCGTCACCAGGCTTGATGGAAATTCACCATTCTGCTGCCTGATCCAGCCCGAGCTTCCAGCGGCCACAATAACCAGGGATGTACCGGCGAAGGCCATTCCTGTCTGCTTCGCCACGACGCTGGCATGGCCAAGGCCATCCTGGTCCTGAAAAAGGATGGCATCGAAATGCCGGGCACGAAGGTATCTCAGCACCTGGATTGTTGGCGCCAGAAAGGATGGCTGGATCGGCGGCCCCTCGATATCGAGATACTCGATGTCAAAGGAGTGGCTTTCGGCAAACTCCGCAAAGGCGGCCTCGTCTGCCTCGGTAAACGCGCCGATGTCGACGATGGAAACGTCGATGTCGGCGGCCATGGCGGCGTCGACCGCGGCTCTCGCAGCGCTATCGCCAAGGGCAGGCTTCCAGAACACGCCGCCGATAAGGCACAGCTTCTGTCGGCCCGCCCCCCGGCTCATGACGCAAAGGCGAGGACGCACTGCCGACCGCATTGCGGGAGGATGCAGAATGCGAGCATAGACATCGCCGAACGATTGCTTCACAGCGCTGAAAACGGCCGAGTCGGGGACACGGCCTTCAGCGGCGCCGCGCAGTTCGGCGAAGATTGGCGCGATCCAGGCCGACCACACGTCCTGGCGGGAGTTCAAGTCTTCATGTTCTCGATGATGCCTGAGGTCTGGCGACAAAAAGCCGTCGATTTCATGAGCAGCTTCTGGAACGGACCTCGGCCACGCGATGTTGAGTTCATCGCTCAAACGGCGTGCGACCGACCTCCAGTCGTCCAGCAACGTCGAATAGTCGCAGAATGCCCTGTCCACGCTGCGCGTGTGTTCCTCGGCTGCCAGATTATACCGCAACCACAGCAGGCCACCCCGCTCCAGAGGCCAGGATTGCATGTCGCCCGCCAGGCCCTGTCGCTCCGCCAGCGAGCGCGCGACTTCCACTGGATTGCGCGCAACGACAACCGCGACGCAGCGTATGTCCAGCCTGGCCAGCGCGGCTCGCCACAATGGAAACAATAGCGAGATACGCGGATCTTTCAGCACGAAGAGCGGATCGTCGCCGTACTCATCGGCGATCAGGTCTTTCAGCCTGTCGACGAATGCCTGGGCCGCCGGCTGCTGCAGCCATTCGGCGGAGGGGCCGAAAACATCGTTTACCGGCGATCCGGCCAGGTCCAGAATTTGGTCGTTGAGACGAATCGCGGCTTCCGGCTCCCAATGGCCGGTCTCATTGCCCAATCCCGCGGCATACAAGTTGCGCGGCAAGGAAGCGCCGAGAAGACTTAGCATGCGCGTCAGCGCCGACGTGCCGCTCCGATGCGACCCGAGAACAACTATGGCGGTTCTGCTGGTCATAAAACTTCCGGGTTTAAAAGCTCGGCGCTCAAGAGCAACTGGACGTCACGGACGGCGGGAGTCACATGCTCCATGTCTCTGTCGCAGGAAATCGGCTGAACTGTTGGCAACGATGGAACCCGCATGCATAGTCGCCGCTTGGCGGCGCAACCGAAATACGACGTTCGGTCAGAACTTTCATCTCCTGACAAAAGCAGGACCTGGGACCGGAGATTAGAGAGATGCACGAACGAGCACCAGCATTGACTCCCGGTGACCGCGACGGAGCCC
>CAISYL010000003.1 GCA_903889655.1 uncultured Alphaproteobacteria bacterium
ATCTTGTCGACCTCGTCGATGTAGACGATGCCGCGCTGCGCGCGCTCGACATTGTAGTCGGCCGATTGCAGCAGCTTCAGAATGATGTTTTCGACGTCCTCGCCGACATAGCCGGCTTCGGTCAGCGTCGTCGCATCAGCCATCGTGAACGGCACGTCGAGGATGCGGGCGAGCGTCTGCGCAAGCAGCGTCTTGCCGCAACCGGTCGGACCGATGAGCAGGATGTTCGACTTCGCGAGTTCGACGTCGTTGTTCTTCGCCGCGTGATTGAGGCGCTTGTAGTGGTTATGCACCGCCACTGACAGCACGCGCTTGGCATGCATCTGGCCGATCACGTAATCATCGAGAACCTTGCAGATCTCCTGCGGTGTCGGAACGCCGTCGCGCGACTTCACCAGCGAGGATTTGTTTTCCTCACGGATGATGTCCATGCACAGTTCGACGCATTCGTCGCAGATAAAAACGGTCGGCCCCGCAATAAGCTTACGGACCTCGTGCTGGCTCTTGCCGCAGAAGGAACAGTAAAGCGTATTCTTGGAGTCGCCGCCGCTCACCTTGCTCATTGGAACTCCTTAGGCATCTGTCGGCAGTACGAACCGGATCGCCGTGATCCTTGCATCGATCATGCCTGCCGAGGGTGCCGCATCTATAAACCCTTGTCTCTCCTTACGTTTGAGAGACTCAACCGGATCCGCGACCCGTCACCACTTCGACATACGAGCATGTTATTCGTCGAGGGATCAAGATTTCATTACAATTTGCAGGAGGCCAGCCCTGCCGTCTGCCTGCCGGACGGGCAGACAGAAGCATTTTTTGGCAACCTGTAGAATTGGCAACCTGTAGAAAATGGCGGTTCCAGCCAAGCGAGACGGGGAACTCGTCCGCACCGCGCAACAGGCTGGATTTAGCCGTTATTTCGGGGCCTCTTCGGACCGCGGCACACCGACATGATCGACGATGCCGAATTCCTTGGCGCGTTCCGGGCTCATGAAGTTATCACGCTCCAGCGCGTCCTGAACTTCCTTCAGGGTCCGGCCGGTGTGCTTCACATAGATATTGTTCAGCTTCTCGCGAATCGCAAGGGTCTCGCGGGCGTGGATTTCGATGTCCGTCGCCTGCCCCTGGAAACCGCCGGAGGGCTGATGGACCATGATTCGCGAGTGCGGCAAAGCGTAGCGCATGCCTTTTTCACCCGCCGTCAGGATCAGCGAACCCATCGATGCCGCCTGGCCCATGCAGACCGTCGCCACCGGCGGACGGATGTGCTGCATCGTGTCGTAGATCGCGAGACCCGAGGTAACGATGCCGCCCGGCGAATTGATATAGAGCGAGATTTCCTTCTTCGGATTCTCGGCTTCGAGAAAGAGAAGCTGTGCCGCCACCAGCGTCGCCATGCCGTCTTCGAACGGACCGGCGATGAAGATGATCCGCTCCTTCAGCAGCCGGGAGAAGATGTCATAGGCACGCTCGCCCCGGTTGGTCTGCTCGACCACCATAGGCACGAGATTCATGTAGGTTTCGAGGGGATCTCTCATTCTCTCTCCTGAAGGTCAGCAGGCCGGCGGTTGCATACTGGCCCCTTGCGGGCCGGCCGGCGCCATCATGGCTGATAGTGCTCATAATGGCATAGCGGGATTCGGTAAATGGCAGGTGGACGCATAATAGCCCACAGCCCATATAAGGCGAGCCCGGGCGGTTTTCAGCCCCGAATTGCTTCAATCCCTATTTCATCCCCGCCGGCCGCCATGCGGCCATCGCCGCAATTGCCATTCCGTCGGCGCTCTGAGGTGCGCGGGGAGGATTTCCGCCCTTCCCCGCGCACACTCGGCGAACCCGCCGCGTGCCCCGGGCCGAAGCTCAGGGCAGCGCGGGTCCACATTCTTCATCAGGGCTTCGTCAGGCGGCCAGCACCGCCGCTTCGACAGCCGCATCGTCCGGCTTGCCGATCATGCCGCTGACGCCCGCCATGGCGCCGGCGACCAGTTCGCGGGCCAGAAAGCGCTTCTTGTCCACCCAGCCCGGCAGCTTCAACCGGCGCGCGAGCGCACGGGTAAAGCCGAAGCGGCTGTAATAGGGCTCGTCGCCGACGAGCACGACGATCCGGTGCCCTTCCGCTGCCGCGCGGGCAAGCCCTTCTTCCATCAGCCGGCTGCCGATACCCTGCCCTTGCCGGTCTGCCGCCGCCACGAGCGGTCCGAGCAGCAGGGCCGGCGTCGATCCGCCAATCAGCACCGGCCAGAAGCGCAGCGTGCCCACAACCTCTTCGCCATCGGTCATGACGAGAGAAAGCGACGACAGCGGCGCAACGTGATCGCGGAGCCGATAGACCGTCTTCGCAAAGCGATCCGGCCCGAAAGCATCGGCGACCATTTTTTCTACCGCCGCTTCGTGAGCGGCCGTCTCGACAACGATATTCATCGGATGACTCCATCCGGCAGGCGCCGCGGTCTCTCGCGCGCCTCGCCTTCAAGCCGGTTCTTGTTCGTGGAAAGCCCGTCGCTCAGATGCAGATGCTGGCGAGCGGCGGGAAGCCGTTGAACGCGACGGCCGAATAGGTCGTCGTGTAGGCGCCGGTCGCCAGGATGCAGACCTTGTCGCCCGCCTTCAGCGCCACCGGAAGGCGATAGTCGGCCTTCTCGTAGAGAATGTCGGCGCTGTCGCAGGTCGGTCCGGCAAGAACCACCGGCGAGGTTTCTTCGCCGTCATGCGGCGTCTGGAGACGGTACTTGATCGCCTCGTCCATCGTCTCGGCGAGACCGTGGAACTTGCCCACGTCGAGATAGACCCATCGTCGCTGGTCGTTGCCGCCCTTCTCCGAGACGAGCACGACTTCCGACTGGATGACGCCGGCATCGCCGACCACGCCGCGGCCCGGCTCGACGATCACGTCGAGCTGACGGTCGCCAAAGCGGCGAGTGAGGGCTTCGCGGATCGCCGCGCCATAGGCCTCGATCGACGGCACGTCGGTCCGGTAGCGCGACGGGAAGCCGCCGCCCATATTGACCATGCGGAGCTCGATGCCACGCTGACGCAGCGTCTCGAAGAGAGCGACGGTCTGCGCCAGCGCCTTGTCGAACTGGGTGAGGTCCGTCTGCTGCGAGCCGACATGGAACGACACGCCGTAAGGATCGAGGCCCAGATCGCGGGCGCGCACGAGCAGGTCGGCGGCCATCTCCGGCTCGCAACCGAACTTGCGCGACAGCGGCCACTCGGCGCCTTCGCATTCCATCAACACGCGGCAATAGACCTTCGAGCCCGGCGCGGAGCGCGCGATCTTCTCAAGCTCGGCATCCGAGTCGAACGCATACATGCGCACGCCCTTGGCATAGGCGGCGGCGATGTCGCGCTCCTTCTTGATCGTGTTGCCGAAGGAGATGCGGTCCGGCGTCACACGGTGGCGCAGGCAGAGATCGATCTCGCCCATGCTGGCCGTATCGAAGCAGGAGCCGAGGCGAGCGAGCCGCGAGACGATCTCGTTCGCCGGGTTCGCCTTCACGGCATAGAAGATGCGCGCCTCGGGCAGCGAGCGTGCGAGCTCGAGCCAGTTATGCGCGACGAGATCGACGTCGACCACGAGGCAGGGCGACGGAAGGTCGGCCGTCTCGAGGAAGCGCGCGATCTTGGGCGGCATGCCGCCACGCTCGGCCGGCAGCTCGGCTTCGCGATGGACGAGAGCAAGCTTCGCCCGGCGGCGCGGTGCGCCAGCCTTGGTCGTGCCATGCGCGGCTTCGCCCAGCGGCTTGGTCGCAACTTCGGATTTCGTGGAGAGGCGCGAACGGGCACGGCGGCCCGGCTCGGAAGCGAACATCGTCAACACCCTTTAAGACCCGGCAATGCCGGCGTGATCAAAAAGGACGCTTCCGTCGTTGCATAAACCAACTAAGGGCCAGTGGCACGTGCGTGTGCGTCTTGTGCGCGGAGACATAGGGTCATCGCCGAGTCCGTGCAACAAGTTTTTGCACCCTGCCCAAAGTTTTTTCTTACCGAACCGTTAAGGCCACCGCCCACATTTCGTCACAATCTCCGACGCCGCGGCGACAAGCGAACCGCGTTGACGCCGCGACCGTCGGCAGCGGACTATTCCGCAGGGTGACGATGCACGACGAGAGGGCCGACGATGGGAAGATGTCTGAAGATTGCCGCACTCGTGGCGGGAGGTATCGTCTTCGCGCTCCTGGTCGCTTCCGGTGTCTTCTTTGCGACGCTGTCTCTGTGGGGCGACGGGCCGCGCGCGGAGCAGGCCTTGCTCAAGGGTAACTACGTTGCCGCGTTCGACGGCTATGACAGGGCACTCGCCTCCCGGCTGCTGCCCCGAAACAGCCGGGTTCAGTTTCTTGTCGGACGGGGTACGGCCCAGCTTGGCCTCAACCACCCGGATCAGGCGCTTGCCGACTACAATGCAGCCCTGGCTCTCGATCCGACCGCCAGGCGCGCACTTCACATGCGGGGCATCGTCCTGATGAAGCAACAGAACTGCGCGAAGGCCATTTCCGATTTCAGCGCCATTCTGGAACGCGCGCCAAACGACTACTGGGCCCTCCTGCGGCGCGCGCAGTGCCGCGAATCGATCCTCGACGTCGACGGCGCCATCGCGGATTTCGGAGCCTTGACGAGACTGATGCCCAATATGGACGTCGCGTATCTCCGGGTGGCTTACAACTACGCCCGCAAGCACGACGACGCGAAAGCCATTGCCGCACTCGACGGCTGGCCGATGACTCAGGCCTATGACGCCGAAGCCTATGTCAACCGAGGGAGCGGCTACGACACAGTCGGCGCCTATGCCAAGGCAATCGCCGAATACGACAATGCGCTTCGCATTCAACCCGGCGACGCATCCGCCTATCGCGAGCGCGGCATGGCTTGGATCACCGCGGGAAATTATCCGTCGGCGATCGCCGATCTGGACAAGTCCGCCGCCCTCGATTCCTCGGACGCGTCGGCTTATTACAATCGCGGCTTCGCGAAGATTCTGGCGGGACGTTATCGCGAGGCGATCTCCGACTTCACCCATACGCTCGAACTCAATCCGACCGACGCCTATGCCGTGATCTGGCTGCACCTGGCTCAGCGCCACACGGGAAACGATGACAGTGCCGACCTTGCGCGATATTCGGATCGTCTCGATCGCGGGGAATGGCCCATGCCCGTCGTCGAGTATTTTCGCTCGAAGATCGACGCCGCGACCCTGCGCACCGCGGCGGAGCAGGAAAAGGTGCCGTCCAGACGGCAGGAGAAAAGTTGCGAGGCCGAATATTACATCAGCGCGCTCGACGTGGCGGAGGGGAAGACCGCCACGGCTCTGCCTCTCATTCACCGCGCGGCGGACATGTGCCCACCCGGCTTCGTCGAATTGATCGCCGCCCGCGCGGACCTGAAGCGGCTCGGCGAATGAAAAAGGCCCGGAGCTGGTCCGGGCCTTTCATCTGAAAACGGAGCCTCGGCTCAGTCTTCCTTTTTCTTCTTCGGCGCTGCCTTCTTGGCGGCGGGCTTTGCGTCGTCGCCCTCTGCCTTGGCGGCCGCCTTCTTCTTGGCCGGCTTCTTCGCTTCGCCATGATCATGGTCGTGGTCATGATCGTGATGCGCGTGATCATGATCATGGTCGTGATCATGATGGTGATGCCCATGATCATGGTCATGGTCATGGTCGTGATCATGATGGGCATGATCATGCTCGTCGGCATCGGGATCGGCGAAGAGCTCGTCGCGCGTCACCGGCTTCTCGGTCACCTGCGCGAGTTCGGCGATGAAGTCGATCACCTTGTCCTCGAAGATCGGTGCGCGAAGCTCCGCGATGGCGTTCGGATTGCGCTGATAGAACTGGTAGACCTCGCGCTCCTGGCCGGGGAACTGACGCGCGCGCTCGGCGAGCGACTGGCTGAGTTCCTGCTCGGTGACCGAAATCTTGTTCTTCTCGCCGACTTCCGCAAGCACGAGGCCGAGACGCACGCGGCGTTCGGCGATCTTGCGGTATTCGCCGCGGATCTGCTCTTCCGGCTCTTCCAGATCGGCCGCCGTCTTGCCCTGATGCTGCAGCTCATGCTCGAACTGTGACCAGATCTGGTTGAATTCCTGCTCGACCATCGACGGCGGCAACTCGAAGCTATGCGCCGTGTCGAGCGCGTCGAGAAGCGCGCGCTTCAGGTGCATGCGCGACATGCGCGTGTAGTCCGACTTGATCTGCTGCGTCAGCGCTTCGCGGAGCTTGTCGAGCGCGTCGAAGCCGAAACGCTTGGCGAACTCGTCGTCCACCTTCACCTCGGCCGGCCCCTGAACTTCCTTCACGGTAACTTCGAAGACCGCATCCTTGCCAGCAAGGTTCGCCGCGCCGTAATCGGCCGGGAAAGTCACCTTGACGTCGGTCTTGTCGCCCGCCTTCACGCCCTTGAGCTGCTCTTCGAACCCCGGGATGAAACGGCCCGAACCGATTTCGAGCTTCGCATCTTCCGCCGTGCCGCCTTCGAAGGCTTCGCCGTCGATCCGGCCGATGAAGTCGATCGTCAGCAGATCGCCCTCTTCCGCCGCCGCGCCTTCGGCCTTCGGCTCGAAATTCTTCTGGTTCTCGGCGAGCCGCTTCAGCGCCTCGTCGACATCCGCGTCGGTCACTTCGGAAACCGGCTTCTCGACCGAGAGCTTCGCGAAATCGGCCATCTCGAACGGCGGGATGATCTCGAAGCTCATCTTGTAGGTGAGGTCGGCCTTGCCTTCGAGCACCGGCTCGATCTCGCCTTCGAGCGCGATCTCGGGCTGCAGCGCGGGACGCAGCGTCTGCTCCTCGAGCGCTTTCTGGCTCGTCGCGCCGACGGTCTCCTGGATCACCTCCGACATGACCTGCTTGCCATAGGTCTTGCGCAGATGGGCGACCGGAACCTTGCCGGGGCGGAAGCCCTTGAGGCGGATCGAATTCTTCATCTCATCGAGCTTCGCGCCCACGCGCGCCTCGAGATCGCCCGCCGGAACCTGAACCGTCAGTTCGCGCTTCAGCCCGTCCGCGCTCGTTACCGTAACCTGCATCTTGCAATCCGTTCTTTCAGCTTGGCCGCATTCTTGTGTTGGCCATTGTAATTGCTGGCTTTTCGGCCTGGTGCGGGCGGAGGGACTCGAACCCCCACGGTTGCCCGCCAGAACCTAAATCTGGTGCGTCTACCAATTCCGCCACGCCCGCAAGGCCGCGCGGGCACGACCTGCGGAAGGCTAGCCCACGTCCAAATCGGGCTCTCTATAGCAAGGGTACCCCCGGAATGCCAGCGAAAGAGCGGGCCCAGGCCGCCCTATAAAGAAGCCTCAGCCGAGCGTCCGGGCCAGTTCGCGCAGGACGGCGGGCAGCATGTCCGGCAGGTCTTCCGAAATGAGGCCGGGACCGAAGTGCCGTCCCGCCTCGCCATGCAGCCAGACGCCGATGGCCGCCGCCTCGAAGGCCGGCACCCCCTGCGCGAGGAGACCGAGAATGATCCCGCCCAGCACATCGCCGCTGCCGGCGGTCGCGAGTTCCGGCCCGGCGTTGGAATTGACGATGGCCCGGCCTTCCGGCGCGGCGATCACCGTATCCGGCCCCTTCAGCACGACGATGGCGCCGGACTCGGCCGCCGCCGCCCGCGCGCGGGCCAGTTTTCCGCCGGAGATGTTGGGGAAGATGCGCCGGAACTCGCCCTCATGCGGCGTCAGCACCGTCGGTCCGGCGAAATAGCCCTTGATGGCGACGAAGAGATCGCGCGGGATTTCCTCGAACGAGGTCAGCGCATCGGCGTCGAGCACCATCGCCGCGCCGGACAGAAGGGCAGCCAGCACATTCTCGCGCGTCGACGGCCCGATCCCCGCACCCGGCCCGATCAGACAGGCATTCTTGCGCTTGTCCTCAAGCAGTTTCGTCAGCGAGTCCGCGCCGGCGAAAGGCTTCAGCATGATCGCGGTGAGCTGCGCTGCATTGATCGCAACCGCATTGGGCGGCGATGCCACTGTGACGAGGCCCGAGCCCGCCCGGAGCGCCCCACGCGCGGCAAGCCGCGCGGCGCCGGTGGTCGAGGGTCCGCCCGAAACGACGACCGCATGCCCCCGCGAATATTTATGGCCATCGACGCGCAATCGCGGGAAAGCCTCGCCCCAGACCGCGGGCGCATTCTCGAAGATCGTCGGCACAATCTCGTCGAGTACGCCATCGGCCGTTCCGATCTCGCCGACCACGATCTCCCCGCAAAGGGCGCGGCCGGGGAAGAGCACATGCCCCGGCTTCTTGCGAAAGAAGGTGATGGTGAGCTTCGCCTCGAAAGCAACGCCCCTGACCTCGCCCGTATCGCCGTCGAGCCCGGTCGGCACGTCGATCGCGACGACCCGCAGCTTCGCCTCGTTGACCCGGCGGATCAGTTCGCCTGCGACGCCGTTGACATCGCGCGACAGCCCTGCCCCGAAAATCCCGTCGACCACAAAGGCAGCACCCGCCGCCGCGTCGGCGGTCAACGGATGGATCGGTCCGGCCCAACGATGAGCGGCCTCGGCGGCATCGCCGGTCAGCCGCTCGCGCTCGCCCATCAGGAAGAGCGAGACGCTCCAGCCCCAGTCGCGCAGCAACCGCGCCGCGATGAAGCCGTCGCCGCCGTTATTTCCCGGCCCGCAGAGAACGGAGACTGGTCCACGCGGAAACCGCGCCGCGACCGTTTCCGCGACGATGCGGCCGGCGTTTTCCATAAGAACAATGCCGGGTCTGCCGCGCTCGATCGTCAGCCGATCGGAGCGCGACATTTCATCGACGGTGAGGAGCGCGTGACGTGTATCGAACATGCGCGCCACTATAGCGGCTGCCCTTGAGTCGCCAATGTGGCAAATGACGACCCATCACCCGCCACCGATTTTCATCGGACCTGACAGCAGAGCCCCCGCCTCAGGCGGCTTCCGTGTCCTCGATGGAAGCGACGAGCCGCGGATTGCTCCTCGTGGCCATCGGCTTCAGCAGGTTCAGCGCGTTGATCTGCGCTTCGGAAATGAGGTGGTTCGCCTCACGCAGAATGTCCGCCGTTTCGTCGAACACATGATCGACCTTGTCGGAGCGGAACTTCACCGATCCTCCGCGCATGCGGCCGTCGCCCGCGGCTTCCATCTCGATCGACTGGGCGAGTTCGACCATAAGCTTGCCCTGACGTTGCGCCAGCGCGCTCATGGCGGATGCAAGAGAACGGCTCGCCTTGAGGTGAGTGCCCGTCTTCTCGTTCCAGCCGATCAGAAAATCGGAAAATTGGCCCGCCGGGAAAGCCGAGCCCCAGATGGACGAGACGGCGTCCTGGAAACTCTCGACCTCGTCGTTGATCTCGTGACGCTCGTTGCGCGCGGACCGTCGTGCTGCTCGTTCAGCCATCGTGACCTCCATACTGTCAGGCGTTGAAGAAAAAGCCCCCCGGAATAGGTCAGTGTGTCGAAGCTTAGCGCAGGTCCGTTGCAGTCTTGTGGCAGCGATGTTGAAAATCCGGACAGCCGACGCCGGGCATTGAGCGTCAGTCTAGCAGCAAACGCGAAGAGCGCACGCCACGAGGGCGCGCGCTCTTCATTTTGACCGCAAATGGTCACACGTCGCTACGGTTGGCGCTGCGGTTGGCGCTACTGCTGCGCTTCCGCCGCGCGCAGCAGCGCCTTCACTTCGCCGCGTGCCTGGTCGAGCGACGGTATGTCGAAGGTGACCGTATGGATCTTTCCCGGATAAGCGAACGGCTCCGCATAATCGTCGTTCACCGGTGCCATGCTGCGGCCGAGATCCATGCCGAGGCTCGAGATCAGGAACAGCAGTTTCGGAATGTCGCCCTTCGCGACTTCCACGCCGTCGACGAGCAGCGTCACGTCGCCGCCGCCATCCGGACGCCGCACAACCACCGCCTCGACCTTGCGGCGGCCCGGCGCGAGCGCGACGCCACCG
>CAISYL010000004.1 GCA_903889655.1 uncultured Alphaproteobacteria bacterium
ATCTCGTGCGGCAGGCCGAGGACGCAGCGCGACAGCTCGGCGCTGTCGACCGCATCGTAGACGACGCAGGAGGGGAAAGCCTTACGCATAGGCTCAACCGCCGCGCCGCCCTTTGCGTAAAGCGCGTGAACGGCCGCGTCGGCGTCATAGACGGGCACGCCGAGCCGCGCGAACATTTTCGCGGTCTCGGATTTTCCCATGCCGATCGAGCCGGTGAGACCGATAAGCAGCATGTCCTCTCCCTCAAGTTCTGCCTGTCAGCTTTCGACGATACCCATGTCGGCGAGCACCAGCGCGCGCAGCTCGGCCGTCACCTGCGGGCGTATGCCGAACCAGGCCTCGAAGCCCGGTACCGCCTGATGAAGCAGCATGCCGAGCCCGTCGACGGTTGCAAGCCTGCGTTCGCGGGCGCGGCGCAGCAGTCCCGTTTCGAGCGGCGTGTAGACGATGTCGGTGACGAGCGCCGCGCCCGGCAGTCGCTCAAGCGACAACTCGACTTCACCCGCGCCCTTCATGCCGAGCGTCGTTGTGTTGACGAGAAGGTTCGCGCCGTCGAGCGCCGTTTCGGCATCGTCCCACTCGAAGATTCGCGCGTGGCGAAGCCGCAGATCGGCGGCGAGCGCCTCGGCGCGAGAGCGCGTACGGTTGACGATGCGCAGTTCCGGCACGCCTTCGCTTTCAAGCGCGGCGGCGATCGCGCGCGTCGCGCCGCCGGCGCCGATCAGCACCGCGGGTCCGCGCGAGGGAAGCCACATCGGCGCGCGCTCGCGCAGATTGGCGATGAAGCCGTAGCCGTCGGTGTTACGACCTTCCAGCCCGCGCGGCGTCGTCACCACCGTGTTGACGGCCTTGAGGCGGGCCGCCGTCTCATCGTGGAATTGCAGCGCCGCGAAGGCCGCCTCCTTGTGCGGCACGGTGACGTTCGCGCCGATGAACCCCCAGCTTGCGAGATCGCGCAACGTCGCGACGAAATCCTCGGGCGGCACGGCCAGACGTTCATAGACGGCGTTCTGCACGCCGTATTTCCTGATCCAGAAATTGTGAATGAGCGGCGAGCGCGAATGGGTGATCGGCCAGCCAATGACGCAGACCTTGCGGATCATGGCCGTGCCGCTCCCTGCCGGCGCAACTCCGTCAGGAGCGGCAGAAGCGGCAGACCCAGGATGGTGAAATAATCGCCCTCGATCTTTTCGAAAAGCTGGATGCCCGGACCCTCGAGCTGATAGCAGCCGACGCTGCTGCGCACTTTCTCGCCCAGAGTGTCGAGATACCAGTCGAGAAAATCGGCAGAAAAATCGCGCATGGTGAGATGTGCCCGGTCGGAAAAGGACCAGAGGACCGCACCCGATTTTGCGAGCACGATACCGCTGTGGAGAATATGGGTACGGCCGCGAAACCTGACGAGATTGGCACGAGCCTCGCCCATGTCGCGCGGCTTGTCGAAGCGCGTCTCGTCGCAGGAGAGTATCTGGTCGGCGCCGATGACGAGGGCGTCCGGTTCCTCGTTGCTGACGGCGAGGGCCTTCGCCGTCGCAAGTTCGAGCGCCAGCGCATCCGTGCCGTTCTCGTCGGCGGGCCCGCGGAAGACGCGCTTGATGGCATCCTCATCGACGCCGGAATCCCGCACCGCGAAATCGAGGCCGGCATTGGCAAGCAGCGTTGCGCGCACCTTGCTGCCGGAGGCGAGAATGAGTGGGGACATGAGACGCCTCAGCCGACTTCCTTCTGCCGCTCATTATAGAGGTTGAGCACAGCGGCGGCGGTCTCTTCGATCGAGCGGCGCGTGACATCGATAACCGGCCAGCCGTGACGGGCGCAGAGGCGGCGGGCGAAAGCCACTTCCTCGGCGACGGCGTCACGATCGACATAACTCGTGTCGGTATCCTCGTGAAGCGAAAGAAGCCGGTTCTTCCGGATCTGGATCAAACGGTCGGGGCTCGTCGTCAGACCGACGATCAGGGGATGGGTCGCGGTTTCCAGATCGGGCGGCAGCGCTACGCTCGGCACGACCGGAATATTCGCCGCCTTGATGCCGCGATTGGCGAGATAGATGCAGGTCGGCGTCTTCGAGGTGCGGCTGACGCCGACCAGCACGACGTCGGCGAGGTTGAGGTCGCCGGCCGACTGTCCGTCGTCATGCGCCATGGTGTAGTTCAGCGCCTCGATGCGGCCGAAATATTCGGCATTCATCGTGTGCTGCGAACCGGGCTTGTGCGAGGACTCGCGGCCCAGATAGGTGCCGAGCGCCATCATCACCGGATCGAGCACCGAAATGCAGGGCGTCTGCAGATCGGCGCAACGGGCTTCGAGGCGCTGGCGCAATTCGTCGTTGACCATCGTGAACATCACGATGCCGGGCGCGGTTTCGATTTCAGCCAGCACGCGTTCAAGCTGTTTCGGGCCGCGCACCAGCGCATAGACATGTTCGATCGGATGGGCGTCTTCATATTGCGCACAGGCCGCGCGCGCGACCGCGTTCAGCGTCTCGCCGGTCGCATCCGAAACCAGATGAAGATGAAAGACACGCCGCGACGCCATGGAATCCGCCAGTTGTTGCGCGGGCGAAAAGAGCCCGGGCGCGGCCAAGGTATCGGGGCTCCCCTTGCGGTGCCAGAGTTTTTGCGGCAAGAGGGTTTGCGCTGAACATATCGTCGGGGCTGTGGATAGCTGTGTTTAACGGGTGTATGTCGCCCCTTCGGGAGGAGCGTCCTGAATTCCGCCCCGCTTCACCCTTTCGCTCCCCGATGTCATGCGCCTCTGGATGGAAAAGCCGGATGCGGCGGGAGTCATGGGGATGATTGCCGGCAGGAGTTGCCGCGACTTTCTGTCCCCATAGTTCACAAGCCGGAGCGGCTTACGATCCACAAGCCAAGTTCCTGCGTATGCTTCGATGTCCGGAGACACATGAAATCCGCGCACAGATGCGGACGGGAAAACAGGCGAGGGAAAGATGGAGCCGGGGCAAGGCGGACTTGTGGATAGGTCTCCTGACAAATCGCCGGAGCTTTTGATCCCCGACATCCACAGCTATCCTTCACTACTCCAACCTAGATTCTAAGTTTCTTAGATAGAGAGCGATTCCTGTGAGTCATGAGACCGGAGCAAAGACCAAGCAGTTGATTCGTGCGCTCCGGGGCGAAAGCGTCGAGCGCACGCCGATCTGGTTGATGCGTCAGGCGGGGCGTTATTTGCCCGAGTACAAAAAAACGCGCGCCGAGGCCGGAAGTTTCCTCGAGCTCTGTTACAACCCCGAGCTCGCCGAAGAAGTGACCCTGCAGCCGATCCGCCGCTATGGCTTCGATGCGGCAATCCTCTTTTCGGACATTCTTGTCGTGCCGGACGCGCTCGGACAGGTCGTGTCTTTCAAGGAAGGCGAGGGGCCGGTGCTCGATCCGATCACGCGGGTCGAGCAACTGGACGATCTCGATCTCGGCAGCGTCGTGGAGAGGCTCCAGCCGGTCTACGAGACGGTGCGGCGGCTGAAAGGGAGCCTGCCTGCGGAAACGACGCTGATCGGCTTTGCGGGTGCTCCCTGGACCGTGGCGACCTATATGGTCGGCGGGCGAACCTCCACCGACCAGGCGGCGGCAAAACTCTGGGCCTATCGCGCGCCGGAGAGCTTTCAGAAACTGATCGATCTGTTGACGGAGGCGACGATCCTGCATCTGATCGCGCAGGTCGAGGCAGGCGCCGAGGTCGTGCAGATCTTCGACACATGGGCAGGCAGCCTGCCGGAGGCACAGTTCCGGGCCTGGTCGATCGCACCGACCAGGAAGATCGTCCATGCGCTTCGGGCGAAGTTCCCGGGACTACCGGTGATCGGCTTTCCACGCGGCAGCGGGGCGCTCGCCGTCGATTATGCGAGAGCGACGGAGATTTCCGGTATCGGGCTCGATACGGGCATGTCGCCCGCATGGGCGCGGGACCATCTGCAGCCACTTGCCTGTCTTCAGGGCAATCTCGATCCGCTGCTGCTGGTCGCCGGCGGGGAGACGATGCGGACGGCGGCGGCGCATATCCTGAAGACGCTGGGCCGCGGACCTTTCATCTTCAATCTCGGTCATGGCATCGTTCCCCAGACGCCGCCGGACCATGTGGCCGAACTCGTCGAATTCGTTCGGGCAACGAAATGACGAGCGGCAGACAGAAGCTCGCTATTGTCCTTTTCAATCTGGGCGGACCGGACGGGCCAGACGCGGTCGAGCCGTTTCTCTTCAATCTCTTCAGCGATCCGGCGATCATTCAGGTACCGCAGCCTTTCCGATGGCTGATCGCGAAGATCATTTCGAAGCGGCGTGCGCCAGTCGCGAAGCATATCTATGCCCAGATCGGTGGTGGCTCGCCGATCGTGCCGCTGACCGAGGCGCAAGGCCGGGCGCTGGAGGCGGCGTTGGGGGGCGAGGCTGACGCCAGATGCTTTCTCGCGATGCGCTACTGGCGGCCATTCGCCGTCGAAGCGGCACAGGCGGTGAAGGCCTGGGGACCGGACGAGGTCATCCTGCTGCCGCTCTATCCCCAATATTCGACGACGACGACCAGATCGTCCCTGAAAGACTGGGACCGGGCGGCAAAGGTGGCGGGGCTTTCGGCGCCGACCAGAACCGTCTGCTGCTATCCCGTCGAGCCGGGTTTCATTGCCAGCCACGCCGCGCTGCTTGGCGAGGCGCTCGAAAAATTCGCGGGTAGCGAAGCCCCACGGGTCCTCTTCTCGGCTCATGGTCTGCCGAAGAAGATCGTGGAGGCCGGCGATCCCTATCAGGTCCAGGTGGAGGCGACCTGCGAGGCCGTCGTCGCGGCGCTCAAGGCGACGCAGGGGATCGACGATCTCGACTGGATTACCTGCTATCAGAGCCGGGTGGGTCCTCTCGAATGGATCGGACCCGCAACGGACAAGGAAATCGAGCGGGCAGGACATGAGGGCAAGAGCCTCATCGTCGTGCCGATCGCCTTCGTCTCGGAACATTCGGAGACGCTGGTCGAACTCGACATGGAGTATGGCAAGCTGGCCTTCGAGGCCGGTGTGCCGCGCTATGTGCGGGTGCCGGCGCTCGGGATCGAACCCCGTTTCATCGACGGGCTCGCCAATCTCGTGCGCGAGGTCCGGGTTTCCGACGGGCTTCTGTGCCCAGAGGAGAAGGCGGGGCGGCCCTGCGGGGAGGAAGCGAGATGAGCGAGACCCTGATGGCGGCCTATCCCTGGCTAAAGGCGCTCCACGTCATTTCGGTCATCTTCTGGATGGCGGGCATGGCTTATTTGCCGCGACTTTTCGTCTACCATGCGGATGCCGAGGCCGGCTCCGACAAATCCGAGACCTTCAAGGTCATGGAACGCCGGCTGCTCCGGGGGATCATCAATCCGGCCATGGGAGCGACTTTCCTGTTCGGGGGGCTGATGCTCTGGGCCAATCCGGCGCTTTTGACGGAGCCCTGGCTCCACGCCAAGCTGACGCTGGTCCTCGTCATGGCAGGGCTTCACGGCGCGTTTTCCAAATGGCGGAAGGATTTCGAACTCGACCGGAACCGCCGTCCCGCCCGGTTCTACAGGATCGTCAACGAGGGGCCGCCGGTCCTCGTGGTCCTCATCGTCATTCTGGTGATTGTCCGGCCGTTCTAGCCCAGCCGGGGCCCGGCCCATAAAACCATTTGAATTTCGGGGCTTCCGGGCTTATATCAATCCCAACGCCGGAGTTCTTCCGGCAGTCTTCCTGACGTCGAATACGTTACCGTGAGAGCCTGATCCAAGGGCCGAGAGACGACGGAGCGATACGACGAAACCGGACGCGCGGGATGCGCGTTGTGGCAGGGAAGGCTAAGGGCCTCCCCAGACTTCAAGCTCCCGGACTTCACGTTCCCGCATTTATCCCCTCTCCCCCGCGCTCAGCAGATACTCATCAGATATCGCGACCGGGTTCTCCCAAGAAAGCATCCATATCCAATGCCGCAGATCAAACTGCAGGACCTCAAGGCCAAAGGGCCGACCGAACTTCTGAAAATCGCGGAGGAGCTCGAGGTCGAGAACGCCTCGACGCTCCGGACGCAGGACATGATGTTCGCGATCCTGAAGCAATATGCTGAGCAGTCGATCGACATCATCGGCGAAGGCGTCGTCGAGGTTCTGCCGGACGGGTTCGGCTTCCTGCGTTCGCCGGAAGCAAACTACCTTCCGGGTCCCGACGACATCTATGTCTCGCCCTCCCAGATCCGGCGCTTTTCGCTTCGCACCGGCGACACGGTCGAAGGCGAGATCCGCAGCCCGAAGGACGGCGAACGCTATTTTGCCCTGCTGAAAGTCAGCACCGTCAATTTCGAAAACCCGGACAAGGCGCGCCACAAGGTTCACTTCGACAATCTGACGCCGCTCTATCCCGACGAGAAGCTCGAGATGGAAGTCGACGATCCGACGCTGAAGGATCGCTCGTCCCGCGTCATCGACATCGTCGCGCCGCTCGGCAAGGGCCAGCGCGGATTGATCGTCGCGCCGCCGCGCACCGGCAAGACCGTGCTGTTGCAGAACATCGCTCATTCGATCACGACCAATCATCCGGAATGCTATCTGATCGTGCTGCTGATCGACGAGCGGCCGGAAGAAGTCACGGACATGCAGCGCTCGGTAATGGGCGAAGTTATAAGCTCGACGTTCGATGAGCCGTCAGAGCGCCATATCCAGGTGGCAGAGATAGTCCTCGAGAAGGCAAAACG
>CAISYL010000005.1 GCA_903889655.1 uncultured Alphaproteobacteria bacterium
ATCGCCGAGATTGCCGGCGAGATAATCGCCGCTGCCCTTTACATAGAAAGCATCCGCGCCGACGTCGACGGCACCGAGCCTGCCAGCGTAGTTGAGTGCAATTTCATAAACATTGTCGACGCCCTGATCCTTGGGCGCCAGCACCAGGCCATTCTCACTGGGAGAACGGGTGACGTGCGGCGTGAAAGACAGGCCCAGCTGGAAGCCGGCGAGGCGCGGCGTGAAGTAGCTGACCTTGTTCGAGTCGGTCGCCAGCAGCGAGAAGGTCGAGTGACGGACGAGCTCAAGCGGGACATTGAGGATGTTCGGCGAGTCGACGCCATTGCCCGGCACGAACCAGGGCGAGGTGTAATGCATCTTGTAGGCGGCGCCGTCGGTGCCACCGATTTCGAACTTGCCGAAACCACCTTCGAGGTAGG
The DNA here is from genome assembly GCA_903889655.1 of uncultured Alphaproteobacteria bacterium. Taxonomy (GTDB): domain Bacteria; phylum Pseudomonadota; class Alphaproteobacteria; order Parvibaculales; family Parvibaculaceae; genus Parvibaculum. The sequence goes on from CAISYL010000005.1 coordinate 420, forward strand.
CGAAGAGCTGACGGAACGAAGCAAAGGACGAACCCGGGTCAACGTTGCTGCTGCCCACGAGGTCGTTGCCCAAGGTGTAATCGTTGTTCAGCTGCAGCTTGGCGTCGACGCCGGCGCGGAGGCCGTTGTCCAGTGTGCCTTCAGCCTTGATATCGATGTTGCGCGCTACGAGAGCCACTTTGGTGTCCTGGAAGGACACCGACGGCCCGCCGAGATTGATATTGTCCGCGTCGATCACATAAAAGCCGGTGACGACGTTGCCGCTGACCGTGACATTCAGCGGATCGCTCGCGAACGCCGGACCAGCGATAACGGCAGCGACCAGAGCCGTTGTGCCGAGAAGTGTTTTTTTCATGTGTTTCCTCGCAGTATCGACGTTATTTCTTTGCCTTCGAACCGATCGTCGACCGATCGGTTCGCGAGCTCTCTAACAGACGTCTGCGGAAGTCAGCCCCCCGCTCCGACTTGGGGCGATTAACTCCGCCTTAAGACTTTTGGTCAAGCTGTACCGGGGTCTTGTGATTAAAAATTCGCCACCTGTTACTCGAAAGCATCGGGTAAAACAGGCAAAATGATCGAACCGCGCGCCCCGGCCGAATTTGTGCCGTGCAATGAGAATTCGATCGGGAATTGATCGGCCGGCTGAAGACAGCTCGATGGGGCCGAAGCTCAGGCTTCTGAGTTCACAGCCCCCGACAGGGCAGGAACCGCATCTGCATAATCGGCGGGGACGTAGCCGAAGCGCGCCATCTGCACATGATGGTCGGCAATGACCCGACGCACCTGTTCAGGCGTCAATTTCTCTCGCCATTGATCCTTGCGGCCTTCGCGGAAAAAAGCGGCGGCCTTGGACGATCTTTCCTTGAAGCCTTCGCGTTGTTCTTGCGCCTTCATCATCTTGAAGGAAGAAAACTTGATGGCGCGCTCGAGCCTTTCATTCGACGGCTTCACGCCGAGGAAATCGGCCACACGCTTGAAATGCTTCCGCGGCTTGTCGAGCAGATCCTCGTAGCGCAGGACGAGGAGCTGCGGACTGGGATGCTGCGTCCAGCTTCGGACATGCGTCGACCATGACGAATGGATTTCCGGCACATGCGCCTTGACCAGCGCCGTGCCGGCCTCTTCGTTCCGAAGGGCGTCGATCGCTTCGTCGATCGTCATGCCGAAATGCGGTCCCATAGACAGCACGACATCGAGCGGATTACGGACGATGTAGATGGCTCCCGCCGTCACTTCCATGTTGTGCAGAGGGTGCCCGAGCCAATCGCCGAGAAAATTATGCGTCTTGACGAAAACGGAGTCCGGAAAAGCGCTGGTGAAGTCGCGATGCACCAGCGGCCGCAGCTGCGCCAGTTCGAGCGGCGTCAGCTCTTCCAGCGGTTTGAGGCTGCGGTGCCGATACCAGTCGGCATGGGATTCGCCCAGACAGAACTGGTCGAGCTCGTCGAGCGGTACGGGCTTCGTCGGATTCCGCAACAGATTGTGCAGGAACGACCGCATCCAGGTGTTGCCGGATTTTGGGTAGGAAGCCAGCCAGATAAGAGCGCCCATGATCGACCGTCTGCGAAGAAAGTATGGAGCGTTCTAGCAGACACGGGCCCTAGGCTGAACGCACAAAAAAAGAGAGCGGGCCAAAGCCCGCTCTCCCTGTAGTCCATTCGATGGCGATCAGAAGGCGATCGCGAGCACCAGACCGGCCGACTTCGAGTCGTACGTCGGCGCACCGGAGGTGACCTTGTTCTTGGTCAGCTGCAGGTCGAGGCCGAGATCGACGCCCGAACCGATGTTGTAGCCGCCGCCAACCTGCCACGTGCTGGTCTTGCGATCGTCGAAGAACGAGAAGCTGTCGTTCGAGTCCTTCGAGTCGAGGTAAGCCACACCGACCGTCCACGGGCCCGTCGCGTACTTCAGACCGGCGGTCCAGGTCTTGCGGCTGGCATCCGCCACCGCGAAGCTCAGGCGCGTACCGGCCATGTCGCTCGACTTGTAGTAGGCGCCGCCGAGCGTGAAGCCGGCGTAACCGAGGTTCAGGCCTGCACCGTATTCTTCCGGATCCGCACCCGGGGCGGTCGAATCGCCCGTCGTGTAGAAGCCGTCGACACCGACGTCGACACCGGCCAGCGTACCGGCATAGTTCAGAGCAACTTCAAACACGCGATTGATGTTGTTGAAGCTGTTGCCGTTGGAGTCCTTCGGAAGGACAACCGTGCCGTTCTCCTGCGGGCCGTGATGCGACGCGTCCGGCGTGTACGAAACGCCGAGCTGGAAGCCGGCGAGACGCGGCGTGAAATAGCTGACCTTGTTCGAGTCGGTCGCCATCAGCGAGAAGGTCGAAGAGATCGGAGCGGCGTAGAGCGTGCCGAAGACGTTCGCCGAGCTGACGCCGTTCTGGATGTTCGGCGAGTCGACGCCGTTACCCGGGACGAACCACGGCGAGGTGTAGTGCATCTTGTAGGCGGCGCCATCGGTGCCACCGATTTCGAACTTACCGAAACCGCCTTCGAGGTAACCGAAGAGCTGACGGAAGGAGGCGAACGAACCGCCCGTGCCGTTCCAGTCGTTGTCGAGCTGCAGCTTGGCATCGACGCCGGCGACGAGGCCGTTGTCCAGCGTGCCTTCGGCCTTGATGTCGATGTTACGAGCAACGACCGCGACCTTCGTGTCCTGGAAGGACACGCCGTCGACGTTGTCGGAGTCGATGAAGTAGAAGCCAGTGACGACGTTGCCGCTAACCGTAACCTTCAGCGGGTCGCTCGCGAGCGCCGGGCCGGCGAGAATGCCGGCGGTGACCAATGCGGTCGTCCCAAGGAGAATCTTTTTCATATGTTCCTCGCAGTGTCAGCGTTAGCTGTTCAATTTCACGAGCCAGCGGAAAAAGCTTTTCCTCCGTGGTCGCATTCATCGCCGGGCCGACTGAAAGCTGCCCCCCGAGCGCTGGCGATGATTAATCCCGTGTGAAGGCCATGCGTCAAGACGAGCCGGAGGCTGCCGAGCCGGAAAGTCGGCGCATGTTGCGCAAAGGGCACAAGTCATTAACCGATAAAAGGCAAGGCCTTAGGAGTCGACGCAAAAGCCGCGCGACAACTGCGATATGGGCAGGAACCGGTTTTCTGGCGGAAAATGGCGCGGCATGAGGATGTGTGTTCGCGAGGCAACAGTCGGCTCACAAACCGTTCGAGATTCAGCCGGAGAGCGGGTGCCCGAACGGGCCCGGCGTGAAGACATCAAGCTCTTCGTCGAAGAGATGATGCGACCGGCTTGCTGCCGATTTAATGCTGCAAAAGCTGGAATTTGCTTGCTCCGCGAAGGGAGTTGCGCAAGAACCAGCAGGGTGCGGAAGCCGTACCGGGCGGGATTTATATCCGGGGGACGGATGGGACCGGTCCGGTGGCGGATCGGCCAGGACGGCTGGGGACGCTGATGGCGGCTAAGCCGCTGATAGCGCTGGGGAATCGGGGCGTAACGCAAGAGGCTTGCCGTAAATCGATGATGACCTATGTGCCCGCGCGCAAAGCGCGTAGCGAAAGTGGTGCGCATGATGTGCACGGTGGAAGCAAAGCGCGCGCGACGCGCAACAACGAGGGTATGCGCTTGACGACCAACAATGGAACCAGCCGCTCGACCCGGATTGCGACAGCGTTCGCGCTGGCGAGCCTGATCGGCCTCGGCGGCTGCGGCATGTTCAGCGGTGGGGACTCCAATTATCCGACGCAGGAAGGCACCGGCCCGACCAATCCCAATCCGACGGGACAGCGCCAGACCATTTTCGGTTCGGACGGCATCACGCTTTTCGGCGGCGGCAGTTCGGATAGCGCCAAGGGCACGGGCATCGGCATCAATAGCTTCCTGTGGCGCGCCTCGCTCGACACGGTTTCCTTCATGCCGCTCTCCTCGGCCGATCCCTTCGGCGGCGTCATCATCACCGACTGGTATCAGGATCCGAAAACCCCCGGCGAGCGCTTCAAGCTGACCATCTACATCATGGACCGGCGGCTGCGCGCCGACGGCGTGAAGGTCGCCGTCTTCCGCCAGACGCGCGACGACAAGGGCGCCTGGCAGGACGCGTCGGCCGATCCGCAGACGGGTCCGAAGATCGAGAACGCGATCCTCGTGCGCGCGCGCCAGCTTCGCATCAGCACGACGGAAGCCGGCGATACCGACAAGTAAACGGAAGGCTCATTCGCCTCACGCGCGGGTCGCCGCCTGGCAGTTTTGCCAAGGGTGACCCGCATGCGTTTCTGACCCCTGTTCTGGAACGCCGCTATTTCCGGAACAGCTCATCCCGAACCAGTAATTTCATAATATGTCGACACGTTACAACGCCCGCGCAAGCGAACCGAAATGGCAGAAGGTCTGGGAAGACCGCGAGAGCTTCCGTACACGGAACGATGATCCGCGCCCGAAATACTACGTGCTCGAGATGTTCCCCTACCCCTCCGGCCGCATCCATATCGGTCACGGCCGCAACTATGTGATGGGTGACGTCGTTGCGCGTTTCAAGCGCATGAAGGGCTTCAACGTCCTGCATCCGATGGGCTGGGACGCTTTCGGCCTGCCGGCCGATAACGCGGCGATGGAGCGCAAGGTCCATCCCAAGGCCTGGACCTACGAGAACATCGCAGCGATGAAGTCGCAGCTGAAACTTCTCGGCTTGTCGCTCGACTGGGCGCGCGAGATCGCGACCTGCGACCCCTCGTATTATGCCGAGCAGCAGAAGATCTTCATCGAGTTCCTGAAGGCCGGTCTCGTCTACCGCAAGGAGAGCGAGGTCAATTGGGACCCGGTCGACAATACGGTGCTGGCGAACGAACAGGTGATCGACGGCCGCGGCTGGCGCTCCGGCGCGCTGGTCGAGCGCCGCCGCCTGTCGCAATGGTTCTTCCGCATCACGACCTTTGCCGACGAACTTCTCTCCGCGCTGGACGATCTGCCGCGCTGGCCGGAAAAAGTCCGCATCATGCAGAAGAACTGGATCGGCCGTTCGGAAGGCGCGCGCGTCTTCTGGCCGATCGACGGCGTTGCCGGCGAACCCGACTACAAGCTCGAAATCTACACGACACGGCCGGACACGCTTTACGGCGCCTCCTTCTGCGCGCTCTCGCCGGATCATCCGCTGACCGCGAAGCTCGCCGAAGGCAATGCGGAACTGCAGGCCTTCATCGCCGATTGCAAGCGCCTCGGCACCAGCGCCGAGGCAATCGAGACGGCCGAGAAGAAGGGCTACAAAACGCCGCTCGTCGCCCGCCATCCCTTCATCGAAGGCGCGACCGTGCCGGTCTATGTCGCGAATTTCGTGCTGATGGATTACGGCACGGGCGCGATCTTCGCTTGCCCGGCCCATGACCAGCGCGATTTCGATTTCGCGAAGAAATACGATCTGCCGATCCTTCCGGTCGTCGCGCCGAAGGATGTCGCCGCCGAAAAGAACGCGCTCGCCCAATGGTGCGCCGCGCTCGTGGCCGGCAAGGACGCCTTCACCGGCGACGGCATCGCGATCAATTCCGGTTTTCTCGACGGCCTCGACGTCGATGCGGCCAAGCGTGCGGCGATCGAAAAGCTGAAGGCGGCGGGTCTCGGCGAAGGCACCGTCAATTACCGTCTGCGCGACTGGGGCGTTTCGCGCCAGCGCTATTGGGGCTGCCCGATCCCGATCGTGCATTGCGAGGCTTGCGGCCCGGTGCCGGTGCCCGAAGCCGAACTGCCGGTAAAGCTGCCCGAGGACGTCACCTTCGACGTTCCCGGCAATCCGCTCGACCGCCATCCGACCTGGAAGCACGTACCCTGCCCCGCCTGCGGCAAGCCGGCGCGGCGCGAGACCGACACGATGGACACCTTCGTGGACTCATCCTGGTATTTCGCCCGCTTCGCCAGCGAGCCGGGCGCCGCTCCCTTGACGAAGGAAGCCGCCGACCACTGGCTGCCCGTCGATCAGTATATCGGCGGTATCGAACACGCGATCCTGCATCTCCTTTATGCGCGCTTTTTCACGCGCGGGCTCGAGGCCTGCGGCCGCATTTCTGTGAAGGAGCCCTTCGGCGGCCTCTTCACGCAAGGCATGATCATCCACGAGACCTACAAGGACGCAGCCGGTCAGTGGCTCTTTCCGGAAGAGGTCGAGAGGCTGGCTGACGGCAAGGCCGTCAAGCTCGTCGACCGCTCGCCGGTGACGATCGGCGCGCCTGAGAAGATGTCGAAGTCGAAAAAGAACGTGGTCCCGCCGGAGATCGTGGCCGACAGCTACGGTGTCGACTGCGCCCGCTGGTTCATGCTCTCCGATACGCCGCCGGAACGCGACAGCGAATGGACGCAAGGGGGCGTCGAAGGCGCATGGCGCCTCGTTCAGCGCATCTGGCGCCTGATCGGCGAAGCCGAAGACCGCCCGACATTCATTCCGGCGGCAGGGACCCCCGCTCCGGGAAGCCTCTCGCCGGCAGCGACGGCACTGCGCCAGACCGTTCATCAGGCCAGCGCGGCAATCGAGGACAATATCGAGAACCTGCGCTTCAATGTGGCGGTTGCGAACGTCTATGAACTGGTGAACGCCCTGGCGACGGTCGTCAACGGCCAGAGCTGGCAGGCGGAAGGCTTCGATACCTCTCTCGGCTGGGCGATCCGCGAGGCGCTCGAACGGCTCGTTCTGGTCATCGCCCCGATGATGCCGCATCTGGCCGAAGAGGGCTGGCAACTCCTCGGCCATGAGGGATTGATCGTCGACGCCCTCTGGCCGGTTGCCGACCCGGCCCTCCTCGTGAAAGACTCCGTCACGATTGCGGTTCAGGTGAACGGCAAGCGCCGGGACGAGCTCACCATCTCCCGCGACGCGGACAATGCGACGGTCGAGCGCGCGGCGCTTGCCCTCGAGAAAGTGGAGAAGGCCCTCGATGGGAAAACCGTCCGCAAGGTCATCGTGGTTCCCGGCAAGATCGTCAACATCGTGGTCTGAGCGCATGGCCGGTCTGCATAAAGCACTTTTGCTCCTCCTCGTCGCGGCGACCCTTCCCCTGGCCGGCTGCGGCTTCCGGCCGCTCTATGCCGACCGCGGCGCCGACAGCACCGTCAACAAGCTGGCCGACATCGATGTCTCGGCGCCCGAGAACGCGACCGGCCGCGTGCTGAAATACAATATGCTCGACCGCCTGAGCGAAACGGGTTACGCCCCCGCCAGCGCCGCCTACAAGCTGGTGCTGATGCCGACCGCTTATACCCAGGACGTGGCGGTTCAGCAGAACTCCGCCGTGACGCGCGCGAATTATGTCATGGTCGTATCCTTCAGCCTCGTCGAGACCG
>CAISYL010000006.1 GCA_903889655.1 uncultured Alphaproteobacteria bacterium
GCGAGTGTCTTACGCGGAAAATTCGGCGTATGAGATTTTGGACAGCAAGCAGCCTATGCCGATATGAGCCGCATTGCCCCGCTTGCAGAAGTGGACGCCCAGCATTGTCTTCGGCACCTGTTTGACAATCGCTCGCAATTGGGAAATGCGATCCGTGGCCGCTTTTTCGGCACCGGTGACGGCGCGGCACCTTGACGCGGGGCGGATCGATACCACCTCTCTGGTGTGTTCAATGGAACCACGGGAGGGATCAAATCCCATGCCTACCGTTGCAATGCTCGACGATCTGCCGAAAGGCACATGGATCGCCATCATGGTCGTCAGCTTCGTTCTCTTCTGGCCGGTCGGCCTCGGCGTCCTCTTCTATCTGATCTGGAGTGGAAAGATGCATGCATGGAGACAGGAGCGCCGCGAGATGCGCTGCGGCCGTTCGCAGTTCCGGCACTACCGCACCAGCGGTAACAGCGCCTTCGACGATTATCGCGACCAGACGCTGAAGCGCCTGGAAGAAGAGCAGCGCGCCTTTGGCGACTTCGTCGAGCGCCTGCGTCGCGCAAAAGACCAGCAGGAGTTCGACCAGTTCATGGCCGAGCGCCGGGGTGCGCAGAACGGCGCCTGAGTATTGGCGACGATATGAATACAAAGAGGCAGCCAGCGCGGCTGCCTCTTTCATTTTGTGCCCGTGCCCGAGGGCTGGAACCAACCCTGCCCGTATGCTTTAACGAAGCGGGGGACAGCGAGGTCAGGTATGAGCACATCCATCATCGTCATCGACAATCCGGTCGTGCTCATTATTCTGGCGGTGATCCTGATCGCGCTTCTGCCGCTCCTTCTCTGGCTCGGCATCACGGTTCTCTGGCTCGGCTTCGGGCTATTCGCCGGTGCCTTCGTCTATTATTTCACCCTCTATCTCTTCCATATCCCGCTCCTCGCCATCGCGCTCGGCGTCGTCGTCATGCTGGCAATTTGGGGGGCATTGTTCAGATAAAAAGGCGGCCCCGGCGGGCCGCCTTCCTTCTTCACCGGCTCGTTGCGATCTCAGTTCGTCAACGGTGCGCCTGATGCCTGGGCAACAGGCACTGACGGCGCCGGTGTTGCAGAGGCAGAGATTGGTGGCAGGGTCATATTGACCACGGAATCATATTTGTTGTCCGAACCGGTTGACGAATCCACGATCCAGCCCGCAACGCCACCGATAAGAATATTTCCGAAGGTCGCAGCTGCGACGCTCGAATGATTGATGGCGGTCGTTTTCTGATAGCCTTCCTTCTCACATTCGACGGTAATGTCGTATTTCAGTTTACGGATCTTGAGCGTACCCGGTGTCGGATTGATTGAGCCGATACTAGCGCCCTGACGCATGAACGTACAGTTGGCGCCAGGCGGCGATGTGTTGACGCTGATGTTCTGGCGCGTGCCTTCGGTCACGGTTGAACAGCCGGCCAGCGCGAATGCGACTGAGCCGAGCAAAATAGCCCGCTTCATGTATAGCCCCCCTTGAATGGCCGAGCCCCCTCGGCCGCCTTCAGAGGCTAACTAAATCGGCTATTGCAGGATAGCGGAAATTGAAAACCGTATTCAGCCGGCGCCCTGCAACATCTTCAATGCCGCGGTCAGCTTTGCCCGCGCCGCCTCGGCTTCCACCTTGCGCTCGCGCTGTTCCTCGACGATTTCCTCGGGCGCCGAGGAAAGGAACTTCTCGTTGCCGAGTTTCGCGTCGATCTTTCCGATCTCGCCTTCAAGCTTGCCGAGTTCCTTGGTGAGGCGCGCGCTTTCGGTCTTGAAGTCGACGACATCGGCGACGGGCAAAAGCACAGTCGCCTCGTCGAGAACGATCTGAAGCGCGCCGGTGGGCGTCGCATCGGTCGTATCTGCGGAAGCGAGCCGCGCAAGGCGCAGGATCAGGTCCTTGTGGCGTGCGAGTCGCTCAAGACTCTCCGGCGACGCCCCTTTGATGAACATCGGTATTTTCGCGCCGGCAGGCACGTTCATCTCGGCACGGACGGACCGAATGTCGGAGATGAGGCGCGTCACCCAGTTCATTTCGGCATCGGCTGTCGCATCGCCGAGCGATGAGAGATTTGGCCACGCCGCCGTGACGAGGAGGCCCTTGCGCGCCGGCCCCGCCGTCGTCGCCCAGAGTTCCTCGGTCATGAAGGGCATGAAAGGATGCAGGATCAGAAGGATCTGGTCGAGCACCCAGGCCGCCGTCGCGCGCGTCTCGGCCTTCGCGGCTTCATCCGAGCCCAGCAGCAGTGGCTTGATGAATTCGAGATACCAGTCGCAGAAGACGTTCCAGACGAAACGATAATTCGCGCCGGCTGCCTCGTTGTAGCGATAGGCCTCGATCTCTTCCGTCACCTTCGCGGCGGTCCGGGCGACTTCGCCGACGATCCATTTGTTGACGGTCTGCGTCACCGCCGCCGGATCGAAGCTCTCGACACGGGCGCATTCATTTATCTCGCAGAAGCGCGCGGCGTTCCAGAGCTTGGTGCCGAAATTGCGGTAGCCCTCGACGCGGTTGGTCGCGAGCTTGATGTCGCGCCCCTGCGCCGCCATGGCGGCCAGCGTGAAGCGCAAGGCGTCCGCGCCATATTCATCGATCAGCTTCAGTGGGTCGATGACGTTGCCCTTCGTCTTCGACATCTTCTGGCCCTTTTCGTCGCGGACCAGCGCGTGGATATAGACGGTGTGGAACGGCACTTCCTGCATGAAGTGAAGTCCCATCATCATCATGCGCGACACCCAGAAGAAGATGATGTCGAACCCTGTGACGAGCACGTCGGTCTTGTAATAACGTTTCAGCTCCGGCGTCTCGTCCGGCCAGCCGAGCGTCGAGAACGGCCAGAGCGCCGACGAGAACCATGTGTCGAGGACGTCTTCGTCGCGCTTCAGCTCGACCTGCTTGCCGTAGTGCTTCTCGGCGGCGGCGTAAGCCTCTTCCTCGCTATAGGCAACGAAGATTTCGCCATCTTCTGCGTACCACGCCGGAATGCGATGTCCCCACCAGAGCTGGCGCGAGATGCACCAGGGCTGGATGTTGCGCATCCATTCGAAATAGGTCTTTTCCCAGTTCTTCGGCACGAAGACAGTCTGGCCGCGTTCGACCGCCTCGATGGCGGGCTTCGCCAGCGTCGCGGCGTCGACATACCACTGGTCGGTCAGATAGGGCTCGATCACCGTCATCTTCGATTTTTCGTCATGCGGAACCATGACGGTCTTCGGCTCGATGCGGTCCAGGAGTTCGAGCGCCTCGATATCGGCGACGATCTTCTTGCGCGCCTCGAAACGATCGAGACCGCGATAAGCCTCCGGCGCCTCGTCGTTGATCCTTCCGTCCGGCGTCAGGATGTTGATCTGCGGCAGGCCATGGCGCTTGCCGACCTCAAAGTCGTTGAAGTCGTGCGCCGGCGTGATCTTCACCGCGCCCGAACCTTGTGTCGGGTCGGCATGCTCGTCGAAGACGATCGGAATGAGGCGTCCGGTCAGCGGCAGAATGACATGCGCGCCGGCGAGGTGCTTGTAGCGTTCGTCTTCGGCATTCACCGCGACGGCGGTATCGCCCAGCATCGTTTCCGGCCGCGTCGTCGCGACGACGATATAGGGCCGGTTCTCCCAGGCGGTCGGCTTGCCTTCCTCGTCGAATTCGCTCGGATAGCGAACCGTCTTGCCGTTGGTCAGCGGATAGCGGAAGTGCCAGAAGTGACCCTTCACCTCGATGTTCTCGACTTCGAGATCGGAGACGGCCGTCTGGAGCTTCGGGTCCCAATTGACCAGGCGCTTGTCGCGATAGATCAGGCCCTTGCGATGCAATTCGACGAAGACCTTCAGCACGGCCTTCGACAGTCCTTCGTCCAGCGTGAAGCGCTCGCGGCTCCAGTCGCAGGAAGCGCCGAGACGGCGAAGCTGGTCGATGATGGTGCCGCCCGATTCGCCTTTCCACTTCCAGACGCGCTCGATGAAGGCGTCGCGGCCCATATCGCGGCGGCGGACATTGCCTTCCGCCTCAAGCTGACGCTCGACGATCATCTGGGTCGCGATGCCTGCATGGTCGAGGCCCGGCTGCCAGAGCACGTCCTTGCCGCGCATCCGCTCGAAGCGGATCAGCACGTCCTGCAGCGTGTTGTTGAGGGCGTGGCCCATATGCAGGCTGCCGGTGACGTTCGGCGGTGGGATGACGATGCAATAGGGCTTGGCACCCGCCGCGACGCGCTCCGGATTGCCCGCCTTGAAGGCCCCGCTCTCTTCCCATTGCCGATAAAGCCGTTCTTCGACGTCCTTGGGGCTGAAGGTCTTTTCGAGCATGGGCAAAGGTCCGGAAAACTCAATCGGCGCAGGCCCCCGGATGAGGGCATCGGGCCGATAATGGGGGGACTCGGGAACGGAATACCGCCGTCTTACAGCACGGGCCGCTTCCGGCATCAAGCGCCAAGCACCGAAAGCGGCGGGTCCTCAGGGGAACCGCCGCTGGCCTTGGCCTCGATGTGGCTGGTGTCAGCGGCGCCCGCGCGCTACGCGTTCAATTTCTTCGCGTACGAGCTGCTCGACAAGCGCCGGAAGGTTCTGATCGAGCCACTGCTTCAACATCGGCTTCAGCAGTTCGCCGACCAGATCCTCAAGCGTGCGCGAGCCGCCCGATGAGGTCAGCAGTGTGCTGGCCAGGGCACCAAAAGCGGCCGAAGCGGCGCCAGCTGCGTCGTTCGACAGCAGGCTTCCTCCTCCCGCGGCGGGAGCCGGCGGAGGCATGTAGGCGGGACCACGGGGCGGTTGCGAGCTCATCACTGGCTCTCCAAAAGCAATGTCTTCCTCGTCGTCGAAGTCGGGCTCCGGCTCCGGTTCGGGGGCCGCGGCTCTGGCAGGAGCCGGAGCATATTCGGGTTCCGGCTCGGGTTCGGGTTCCATCTCAGGCTCGGGTTCCGGCTCGGGCAGCGGCGCTTCGGCGGCCACCGGCTCTTCCGGCAGCGCCTCGGTCAACTCGAGCACTTCTTCCTCGTACTCGTCCGTCTCAAAACCGATGTCTTCGAGCTCAGCCTCGGACAGTTCCTCCTCGACCACAGGCGGCGGAGCGGGAGGTGCCGCCTCGGCGACTTCCTCCTTCTCGTCCTTGCCTGTGTCTTCAGAGATGATCCGGCGAATGGAGGCGAGAATTTCCTCCATCGTGGGTTCTTGTGCCGGGCTTTGATTGCTCATCCTTCGTCCTGCCAGTGCTCGGTCGCGACTTCAGTTACTTACCAGACAAAAGCTTAGGAGATGTTGACCCTAAAAGCCAACATTCACGGGCAGGATGACAGTCATGGCGGCCGCTGTTAATTGTCGTCAGCCGTGCCGAAGCCGATCCATTTGTCGCGCACGTCTTCGGCATTCACCTTCGGGTCATAATACTTAACCGGAAGCTGAAGCTGACGGGCCGTAAGCTGCCCCGTAGCCGCGAGCAGATTATACTCGGCGACCGCCTCGTCGCGCTGGGCGCTGACGAGAGTGACCCGGGCATTCAGAAGTTCCTGATCCGCGTTCAACACGTCGAGGATGGTCTGCGAACCGACCTGCTCTTCCTGTTTTACGCCTTCAAGGGCGATCTCGTTGGCCCTGACCTGCTCCTGGCTCGAAATGATATTCGACTGCGCGGCGCGAAGTTGTTCCCACGCATTCTGCACGGCTTCGTCGACCTGACGCTGGACCGAGGAGATCTGCAGCAGGGCCGCACTCGCCTGCTCCTTGGCGGCACGAACCTGCGAATATTCCGAACCGCCCTGATAAAGCGGAATCGTCAGCACGCCCACGACGGAGCTTTCATCCGTGGAGTGAATCTGGGCGCTCGACAACC
>CAISYL010000007.1 GCA_903889655.1 uncultured Alphaproteobacteria bacterium
ATGCCTGGGCGGTCGCCGGCAATCTCGACAAGGCGCGCGCGGCCTATGACGAGGCGATCAAGCGCGCCCCGCAGGAGCCGTCGGTCTATCTCGGACGCGCGCGCGTCCGGGCGCTCGAAAAGGATTGGGACGGCGTACGCGCCGATGCCGGCGAAGCGCTGGCGGAGAGCCCGACGCTGGTCGATGCGCTGACGCTGCGCGCGACGGCATTACGCAATCTCGGCTTTCCGAAGGCGGCGCTCGCCGATGCCGAACGGGCGGCGGCGCTGGCCCCGCACAATCTCGATGCGCTGCTTGAGCGCGGCCGCATGCGCGCGGCAACCGGCAATGTCGCAGGCGCCCGCGCCGACTGGCAGGACGTCGTGCGGTTCGCAAAGGAGATGAACCGCGCCGACGATCCAGCGGCGGCCGCGGCGCAGGGGCTACTCGACAAGGGGAAGTGAGTTTCGCACCCGCTTTTCCATCATCCCCGACTTCATCCCGAGGATGACAATGGCATCAGACGGGAGGCGCTATCACCGCCTCCCACTCTTCTCTCACACCCTCATCCTCGTCGCGCATCGAAGTGTCGGCCGCGAGCGCTCGCGCCTCGTGCGGTGCAAGTTCGTTGAACGCCCAGACCGCCATCGCGCGGACGAGCGGCGAGGCATCGGCAAGACGCGCATGAACCAGCGGCAGGAGCGAAGCATCGCCGGCATTGCCGATCGCGATCAGCACGTTGCGGATGAAGCGGTCGCGGCCGATGCGTTTGATCGGCGAGCCGGAAAAGAACGCGCGGAACGCCGCATCGTCGAACGTCGCGAGATCGGCAAGCAGGGGCGCGCGCAGTTCGTCGCGCGCGTGGAAGGAAGCTTCGCGCGCCGCGCCCGCGAATTTGTTCCAGGGACAGACGGCAAGGCAATCGTCGCAGCCATAGATGCGGTTGCCGATGGCTTTGCGGAACTCGCGCGGGATCGAACCCTTGTTCTCGATGGTGAGATAGGAGATGCAGCGCCGCGCGTCGAGTTCGTAGGGTGCCGGGAAGGCCGATGTCGGACAGATGTCGAGGCAGCGACGGCATTCGCCGCAGCGATCTTCATGCGGCCCGTCGGTTTCGAGTTCGAGCGTCGTGAAGATCGAGCCGAGGAAGAGCCATGAGCCGAAGTCGCGCGAGACGAGATTGGTGTGCTTGCCCTGCCAGCCGATGCCGGCCGCTTGCGCCAGCGGCTTTTCCATGACGGGTGCGGTGTCGACAAAGACCTTGACCTCGGCGCCCGACGTTTCGGCGAGCCAGCGCGCCACCTGCTTCAGCCGCGATTTGACGAGATCGTGATAATCCCGGTTCTTCGCGTAGACGGAAATCGCGGCGCGGTCGCGCCGCTCGAGCAGGGCCAGCGGATTTTCATCGGGTCCGTAATTCATCGCCAGCATGACGACGCTTTTGACGTCCGGCCAGAGAATGTCGGGACGGCCGCGGCGCTCTTCCGTGCCTTCCATCCATGTCATCTCACCGTGGCGGCCGCGCGCCAACCAGTCGCGCAGGCGTTGCGCGGCCTCGGGCGTTGCATCGGGGCGCGTTATGCGGATGACGTCGAAGCCCGCTTCCAGCGCACGCGCGACGAGCGCGGGTTTCAACCCGCCCTTCGTCGCGGCGCGATCAGAAGTCAAGATTGGCATAGAGCTTGGGCGGCGGCATGCCC
>CAISYL010000008.1 GCA_903889655.1 uncultured Alphaproteobacteria bacterium
CGTCGCGGCCGTTCACGCGATTTACGCTAAGGGCGGCGCGGCGGTTGAGCCTCTGCGTTAGGCTTTCCCCTCCTGCGTCGTCGACGTTGCGGTCGACCGCGCCGAGCTGTCGCGCTGCGTCCTCGGCCTGCCGCACGAGATGAAGAAGCTAGAGGCGATCGTCCATCCGCTCGTCGGCCAGGCGCAGATCGAATTTCTGAAAAAGGCTGCCGCGGAAGGCCATCATATGGTCGTGCTCGACATCCCGCTGCTCTATGAGACCGGTGGCGAGACCCGCGTCGATGTCGTCGTCGTGGTGAGCGCGCCCTATCACATTCAGGAGAGCCGCGTTCTCGCGCGTCCCGGCATGGACGCGGCGAAATTCGCCGCCATCCACGCCAAGCAGGTTCACGACGACGAGAAGCGCCGCCGCGCCGACTTCATCGTCGAGACCGACAAGGGCCTCGAGCACGCTTTTGCGGAAGTCGAAAAGATCGTCGACGCGCTGAAGACCCGCGAGGGTAAGGTTCTGAAGGAACGGCTGCCCGGTCTCTGAACGCGAGGGATTCCCCGACAGGCCCGTTTCTGCTAGACAGAAGCCATGCGCCAGATCGTTCTCGACACCGAAACCACCGGCCTTTCGCCCGACGAGGGGCACAGGCTCGTCGAACTCGGCTGTCTCGAAGTCTTCAATCATGTGCCGACCGGGAATTTCTTCCACAAATATATCGATCCCGAACGCGACGTGCCGGAAGGCGCCTTTCGCGTGCACGGTCTGTCGGCCGAATTCCTGAAGGAGAAGGGTCAGAAATTTGCCGAGGTGGTCGACGAGTTTCTGGCCTTCATCGGCGACGACGAACTGGTGATCCACAATGCGAGCTTCGACATGGCCTTCCTCAATGCCGAGCTGAAGCGCGCGGGCAAGTCGCCGATCGTCTTCGAGCGTGCCATCGACACGCTGGGTATCGCGCGGAAACGGTTCCCCGGTGCGCAGAACAGCCTCGACGCGCTCTGCCGCCGTTTCAACATCGACAATTCCGGCCGCGTGAAACACGGCGCGCTGCTCGACGCGGAGCTGCTTGCCGAAGTCTATCTGGAATTGATGGGCGGACGTCAGCCGGGGCTGGTGCTCGACGCAGCTGCGGCAGCGGCTGCCTCGACGACGATTGTCGTCCGCGAACGTCGCCTCCGGCCGGCACCGCTTCCTCCCCGTCTCAGCGAGGAAGAGCGCGCGGCTCATGCCACCTTTGTCGCGACGCTGGGCGCCGAGGCGCTCTGGGTCACGCTCGCAGGTTGATGTCGGAAATCAGTTCGGCAGCGGTCCGTTGCCGGCTTCGCGGCGCTGCTGATAGAGGCTGACGAAATCGATCGGGTCGATCATCAGCGGCGGGAAGCCGCCATCGCGCGTGACGTCGGCGATGATGCGCCGCGCGAAGGGGAATATCTGGCGCGGGCACTCGATCAGCAGCACCGGCTCAAGCTGTTCGGCCGGAACGTTGACCAGGCGGAAGAGCCCGCAATATTGCAGCTCGACGAGGAACATCACGTCCTCCTGCGCCTTCGCCTCGACGCCGATCGCGAGCGTGATCTCGAAATCCGTTTCGCTGAGACGCTGCACGTTGACGTCGACGCGCACCGCGATCTGCGGCTGCTCCACAAGCGGCCCGAGCGTGCGCGGCGCATTCGGATTTTCGAAGGAAAGATCGCGAATATATTGCGTCATCACGCGAAGCTGCGGGCCGGCCTCGGCCTCCTGGAAATTCTGCTCGGACATGGATCCCCTCGCCGCTTCGGCAATCTGAATTCGGAGCCCGCTGGCTAACATGGAATGTTGCGCCCGACAAGGCGCGCTCTTGTCCGGTGCGATATTCCCTTCCCGTCGAATGGGGTGCTGGGCACCGGTTCAGGAGGAGGGTCCGCCGATCCAGGGCGAAGAACCCTTGTCGTTCGGCTTCTTCGCCTCCGCCGGCTCCTCCACAGCTTCCGCCTTACCCTCGATGATCGGGCCCGGCCCGCGGCGATAAGGGCTGGAAGATCCCGATGACGGGCCGGCATCTCCCATGCCGAATATCCCGACCTTGCCGCGCTTCATGGCCCAGCGGGCTACCGCCTGCCCGAACCGGCGGCGGAGCGCCGGGATGAGGAGCAGAAGTCCTATGGCGTCGGTGAGAAGGCCCGGCGTCACCATCAGCAGCGCCGCGAAGATGAGGACGAACCCGTCCATGACGTCCGCGACGGGCATCTCGCCGCGATTGATGGCCGCCTGCGCCCGCTGGAAGGCGCCGAGTCCCTGCCGGCGCAGCAGCCATGTCCCGCCGATGGCGATCGCGATGACGAGAGCGATGGTCGGCAGGGGCCCGATCAGCCCTCCGACTTCGATGAAGATCGCAATCTCGATGAGCGGGACGGTAATGAGGGCGAGGAGAATGATGGGTGCCAAAGGCCTCTCCGGAATGTCTTCGTGAAGATGAACCGGCGCGGAGGGCCAAAGTTCATCGGTTTCGCGCCCCGGTGGTAAATCGGGGTCGATTAGCCTACCTTATATCGAGACCTTGCTTTGCAGTGCCGTTCAGCCGCCATCCGCCGGGCACCCGAGGATGAGACGCCTTGGAATGATGACGGCATGGTACCGATTTCCGCGAAAGGTGGCCCTCGATGGGCGAGAGTTCGACCCTCATCAATCTGATCCTGCTTGCGATCGCGGTCGGCGTGTTTCTGAAACTCAGAAGCGTGCTCGGCCGGCGAACCGGCAATGAACGTCCTCCTTACGATCCTTATTCCGCGCCGGAGAAATCGCCGGCCGGCAATGACAAGGTCATTGCCCTGCCGAAACGTCAGGTCGACGGCGATGCGGGCGGCATCGATCCCTATCCCCAGCGCGAACCCTATGTGGTGAAGGATCGTTGGGCGGGCATTGCGCCGGCCGGCTCGCCTCTCGCCCAGACGCTGACCGAGATCGCCCTGGCCGACCGCCGTTTCGACGCCGAAGCCTTCATCTCCGGGGCACGCATCGCTTATGAAATGATCGTCACGGCCTTCGCGAAGGGCGATCGTCAGGCGCTCCGGCCGCTGCTCGACGAGCATGTCTATCAAAGCTTCGACAGCGTGATCGCCGGCCGCGAGACCCGCGGCGAGCAGGTCGAGCAGCATTTCATCGGCATCACGAAGTCGGCGCTGTCGGCCGCCGCGCTCGAAGCCAAGCGCGCCCGCCTGACCGTCACTTTCACCAGCGAATTGACCTCTTGCGTCAAGAACCGCGAGGGGGTCGTCATCGAGGGCGACCCGGTGACGGTGCGCCAGGTCAACGATGTCTGGACTTTCGAACGCGATCTGAAGGCGACGGACCCGAACTGGCGCCTGGTTGCGACCGACGCCGACGCCTGAGCGAAGCGGCACGGCCGGAGGGGGAATGAGATACGCAATTGCGGCGCTTGCCGGCCTCGCGCTGCTGACCGTATCGGGTTGCAGCAGCGGGGAGGCCGCCATGAGCGAGACGCGGGCCAGGGCGGCGGGTTTGAGCTTTGCCGATCTCGACGGCTGGCAGGCCGATGATCAGTCGGCGGCGCTTGCCGCCTTTCGTCGCTCCTGCGCCCGCATCCTGACCCTCGACGCCGCCGATCCGCTCGACCCCAAGGCCGAAGGCGTCGCCCTCTACGGAACGGCTGGCGACTGGCGCGAAGCCTGCTCGGCCGCTATCGAGGTTCCCCCCGGCAAGGCAGCGGCGCGGAGTTACTTTGAAACCTGGTTCGCACCGGTCCGGTTGGGTGGCGCGGACGCCCGGCCGCTCTTCACTGGTTATTTCGAACCCGAAATGAGAGGGAGCCTGCATCGCCACGGTTCCTATCAGACACCCATCATCTCCTTCCCGCCCGAATTTGCCGCCGCCCGCGCCGCCGGCGAGCCCCTGCCGAGCCGTTCGACGATCGAGGCGGAGCTGGCCGATGGCCGGCTCGACGCGAGCCGGCTGGCACTGGTCTGGCTGGCCGACCCGGTCGACGCCTTCTTCCTCCATGTTCAGGGTTCCGGCCGGGTCCGGCTTGAAGACGGCAGCCTCGTCCGCCTCGCCTTCTCGGCCAAGAACAACCGGCCCTATACCTCGCTCGGCAAGCTCCTGATCGAACGGGGCGCAATTCCCCGCGACGAGGTTTCGATGCAGACCATCCGTGCCTGGCTGGAGGCGCATCCTGCCGATGTCAAACCGTTACTAAGCCGGAACGATAGCTACATCTTCTTCAAGCGTCTCGACGGTGTCGGTCTCGAGGCCGGTCCGCCCGGCGCCGAGAAAGTCAGTCTGACGCCCGGCCGCAGTCTCGCGGTCGACCGCAGCTTCCACCCGCTGGGCTCGCTTCTCTGGCTCGACAGCCGCTATCCGGCCGCTGATGGCAGCGGATTGCGGCCCCTGCAGCGACTGATGGTGGCGCAGGATACGGGCACCGCCATCCGGGGCGAGCAGCGGGGCGACGTCTTCTGGGGTGCAAGTCCGGAAGCCGCGGAGATCGCCGGCCGCATGAAGGAGCCGGGCGAATTGATCGCCATCCTGCCGAAGCCGCTCGCCTCGGCGGCGCTCGCAGCGCGCTAGCTCTTGCGCAACAGCCAGCCCATAGGCTTAGCTCCGTCCATGACGAGGTTGCGACATGGCGGATGATCCGGAGCCGAAACCGGCCAGGCGTCGCCGTGCCCGCGCCTTGAGCGAGGAAGAACACAGGCTCTGGCGCGCCGTGGTGAAGGACGCCAAGCCACTTCGCGGGAAAGCAATCGTTCTGGAACCGGATCAATCTCCCGCTCCCGAACACGAGCCTCCGACCAAATCCGTTTCGAAGTCGAAACAGGATATTCCCTTTCGTTCCGCTATCGTAACGCCGAAGCCGGCGAGACCAGCCGGCCCGCCGCCGCTGAACGACCTCGATCGCCGTACCAGCCAGCGGCTTGCCCGGGGGCAGGTCGAGGCCGAAGCACGGCTCGACCTTCACGGGCATGGGCGGGAAGAAGCCCGGATCAGCCTGTTGCGCTTCGTCGCCCGTTGCCGCGCCGAGGGTCTGCGCTGCGTATTGGTTATCACCGGTAAAGGAGAGAGCCCCTTCAGCCGCCATACCTTGCATAGCGCGCGCTACCACGAAGCGGCGGAACACTCAGGCATTCTGCGCTCAGCCCTACCGGTATGGCTGGAGGAACCAGCCTTCCGCGCCGAGGTGGCGAGCTTTCAGCCCGCGCATCCGCGTCATGGCGGCGGCGGTGCTTTCTATCTGTGGCTGAGGAAAAGGAAATGACTCCCTTCGGCCAGAAGCTTCGTGAACTGCGGGCGGCGCGCGGGCTGAGGTTGAAGGACATGGCCGCCGCGCTTCAGATCACGCCCGCCTATCTTTCGGCGCTCGAGCACGGACGGCGCGGTCGGCCGAGCTGGCGCCTGGTGCAGACGATCATCGGCTATTTCAACGTGATCTGGGACGAGGCCGAGGAAATCGAGCGCCTCGCCCGCCTGTCCCATCCGCGCATCGTTATCGACACGGCTGGATTGAGCCCCCGCGCGACAGAACTGGCCAATCTGCTCTCCGAGCGCATCACGCTTCTCTCCTCGGCGGAGATCGAAAAGCTGATCGAGGCGATCCCTGCTCGCCCCCGGCGCGGCACCTCGCGGAACGCCTGACTCGCCATAAGAGAAATCTCCTGCCCAAAGGAATTCACTGTGGGCAAAGCCCTCGGATCGGGGGAAAATTCACCCGAAAACCTGACTCGCCAGTTGCGCAACACAGCAGGTCAACAGATTCGCGACAAGCTAAGCGGCGGCGAAAAGATCAAAGAATGAACTTCGACAGGTCCGCATTCTTGGCCAGATCGCCGACGCGCGACTGCACATAGGCGGCATCGACCGTCACGACCTCCCCGCCCCGGTCGGTAGCGCCGAAGGAAATCTCGTCCAGCACCCTTTCCATCACGGTATGAAGACGCCGGGCGCCGATATTCTCGACCGAGGCGTTCACCTCCGCCGCGATATTGGCGATCGCGTCGATCCCGTCATCGGTGAAATCGAGCGTCACGGATTCGGTGGCCAGCAGCGCGACATACTGTTTGATGAGGCTTGCCTCGGGCTCGGTGAGGATGCGCTTGAAGTCGTCGCGGGTCAGCGCCTGCAGCTCGACGCGGATCGGCAGGCGTCCCTGCAGCTCCGGCAGCAGGTCTGACGGCTTGGCGATATGGAAAGCGCCCGAGGCGATGAAGAGAATATGGTCGGTCTTGACCGCGCCGTGCTTGGTCGAAACCGTCGTTCCTTCGATTAGCGGCAGCAGGTCGCGCTGCACGCCTTCGCGGCTGACGTCGGCGCCCTGCCGCTCCGAGCGCGCGCAGATCTTGTCGACCTCGTCCAGAAACACGATGCCGTTCTGCTCGACCGAGCGGATCGCTTCCTGGGTGAGCTGGTCCTGATCGAGCAGCTTGTCGGATTCCTCGGCGATCAGGACTTCGTAGGAATCCTTGACGGTCATCTTGCGGGTCCGGGTCCGGCCGCCGAAGGCCTTCCCCATGATGTCGCCGAGATTGATCATGCCGACCTGGCTGCCCGGCATGCCGGGAATGTCGAAACTCGGCATACCGCCGCCCTGATCGGCGACCTCGACCTCGATTTCCTTGTCGTCGAGTTCGCCGGTGCGGAGCTTGCGGCGGAAGCTCTCCCGCGTCGCCTCGCTCGCGCCCTTGCCGACCAGCGCCTCCAGCACGCGGCTCTCGGCCGCGAGATGCGCCTTCGCCTGCACGTCCTTGCGCTTCCTTTCGCGCACCATGGCGATGCCGATCTCGACGAGATCGCGGATGATCTGCTCGACGTCGCGGCCGACATAGCCGACCTCGGTGAATTTCGTCGCCTCGACTTTCAGGAACGGCGCCTCGGCGAGCTTGGCGAGCCGGCGCGAGATTTCGGTCTTGCCGACGCCGGTCGGCCCGATCATCAGGATGTTTTTCGGCAGCACTTCCTCGCGCAGGTCTTCCGGCAGTTGCTGACGACGCCAGCGGTTCCTGAGCGCAATGGCGACGGCGCGCTTGGCATCCTTCTGGCCGACGATATAGCGATCGAGTTCCGAGACGATCTCGCGCGGCGAAAAACTGGTCATTCTTGCAGGATACTCCGGATCGAAACGTGGCTCAGACGGCATCGAGAATTTCGACCGTCAGATTGTTGTTTGTGTAGACGCAGATTTCCGAGGCGATCTTCAGCGCCTTGCGCGCGATCTCTTCCGCCGTGAGTTCGGTATCGGCGAGCGCGCGGGCGGCGGCGAGGGCGTAATTGCCGCCAGAGCCGATGCCGACAATGCCGCCTTCCGGTTCCAGCACATCGCCATTGCCGGTGAGGACGAGGCTCGCCTGCCGGTCGGCCACGATCATCAGCGCTTCGAGCCGGCGCAGATAGCGATCGGTGCGCCAGTCCTTGGCGAGCTCGACGCAGGCCCGTGTCAGCTGCCCCGGATATTGTTCGAGCTTTCCTTCGAGCCGTTCGAACAGGGTCATCGCATCGGCCGTCGCGCCGGCAAAGCCCGCAATGACGTTGCCGGAGCCGAGCGGCCGCACCTTGCGCGCATTGCCCTTCATGATGGTGTCGCCCATCGAGACCTGTCCGTCGCCGGCGACCACCACCTTGCCGGCCTTGCGCACGGTCAGGATCGTCGTGCCGTGCCACGACACATAGGACGAGGCATGGGGCGAGGAATGCGTTTCGGTCATGGATGATCCGCGAGGTGAGAGGGCCGGACGCTCCGTCCGCCCGGAAGCCGCGGAGCCGGCTCCAGATGTGGAGATTTTGGTGGCCCGGGTCAAGCGAGGCCGATCCGCGGTTCGGTCGGCATGGCCGATCGGCACCTGAATCACGGAGGCGGAAGCGGGGCTTGGCCAACGGCCAAAACAGACGCCTTACCCGATCTCGTTCCGGCGATCGAAACGGGCCCGCGCCGTGTCGATCTCTTCCATATGGGCCTGCGCCCAGGTGCCGAGCGCCATGACAGGCTCCGAAAGCGAGCGGCCGAGATCGGTCAGTTCATAATCGACCCGGGGCGGGATGGTCGGAAAGACGGTGCGCGTTACCATGCCGTCGCGCTCGAGGCCTTTGAGCGTCAGCGTCAGCATCCGCTGCGAGATGCCGCCGACCATGCGCTTGATTTCGTTGAAGCGGCGCGGACCGTCTTTCAGCAGCATGACCACCAGCACGCTCCATTTGTCGCCGACGCGCGCCAGAACCTGACCCACCTTGCGGCAGTCCGTATGCAAAAGACTGGGCCGGAGGCCGGTTCCTTCCCCGGTCCTTTCCTCTCTGTCCGCTTCCTCGCTGGTGGTCACCTTGATGTGCCTCGGTATCGTCGATGTGCGTCGGTATGAAAAATGTGCCGTCTTGTGCGGTTTCTACCCGGTCACCTATTTAGTCCCGGTTACAAAACAATACCATAGGTGAACCGATGAAACTGTTGCATATCGACTCGAGCATCCTCGGCGACAATTCCGTGAGCCGGCAGGTCGCTGCCGCCGCCGTCGAGAAAATCCGCAAGGCCGCGCCGGCGACCGTCGTGACCTATCGCGATCTGGCCGCCACGCCTCTACCCCATCTGACGCTGGCGCATCTGCCCGGCGATCACCCTCTCTCGGCCCTCGTTCCCGATGCCTTCGCCCTGCCCGAGGAGAAAGCCGGCAGCCAGGCCGTGCTGAATGAGTTTCTGGCCGCCGATACGGTGGTGATCGGCGCCCCGATGTACAACTTCACGATCCCGAGCCAGCTGAAAGCCTGGCTCGATCGCATTTTGGTTCCGGGCAAGACCTTCGGCTATGGGGAGAAAGGCCCGATGGGCCTGGTCGGCGCAAAGCGGGTGATCGTCGCCATCGCGCGGGGCGGCTTCTATGGCGCGGGTGCGCCGGCGGCGGCCGTGGAGCATGCCGAAGCCTATCTGCGCGCGGTCTTCGGCTTCATCGGGATCGCAAATCCGGAATTCATCGTCGCCGAGGGCGTTCAGACAGGTCCCGAACAGCGCGAAAAATCGCTCGGCCTGGCCGTACAGACGGCCGCCGCCCTGCATATCTGAGAACGGTGCTACTGCCCGGTCTGTGCATCTCCGTCGGAGCCGCCCTCGACAGGCGGCGAAGGCGGAGACGTCACACGCCGTCGTGCGGCCTCTTCCGCGACCGCCCGCTGCATGACAGCCTGGGTTTCGTAGAAGGAGCGGCGCTTATGCCGTCTGGCCGTAAATCGCCGCCAAATACTCGTGAGTGGCATTGCCGATATATCCTCAAGCAAACACCATCCTCCCTTTCTGCAAAACTATCACGAAACCCGGCGAGAGGCGTCGGTTACGCAGCCTGTATGGACGTAGTTTTTTGTAATCGGGATCTTCCATATGTTGGGATGTCTGTCCGACCGATCCATATGATCGCGGATCAAAGACCTGCAGAGACAGGAATTTAAACCCCGACTCGCAGAAATCACTTATGGTTATTGAGCCTTTACCTGAGCAATACTTAAGCGGGTTGGTTAACGGCTTCTAAGCTTTTGTTTTGCATGTTGAATCACACAAGCGCCCGACAAGCGGGCCGGCTTTGCGCTGGCTCGACCGCCCGGTGGCTGGTAAAAGGCGGGCAACACGGCTTCGGCAGACTGCCCGAAGCGAAACGGACGAGCACCGATGATGAACGAGAGCGAAGGCCGCGTGGCCACGATCGAGCGCAAGACGAAGGAGACCGAAATCTTCGTCTCCCTCGATCTCGACGGCTCGGGCGAATATGATGTCGACACGGGCATCGGCTTTCTCGACCACATGCTCGAGCAGCTCTCCCGCCACTCGCTGATGGACTTGAAGGTCCGTGCGGTTGGCGATCTCCACATCGACTTCCATCACACGACGGAAGATACAGGTATCGTCATCGGCGAGGCAGTCCGTCAGGCGCTGGGCGACTTCAAGGGCATCCGCCGCTATGCGACGGCCATCATCCCGATGGACGAAACCTGCACCCGCGTGTCGATCGACGTTTCGCAACGGCCCTATCTGATCTGGAAGGTCGACTTCACGAAGCCCAAGCTCGGCGAGATGGACACCGAACTCTTCAAGGAATGGTTCCAGGCCTTCGCCCAGAATGCCGGCATCACGCTGCACATCGAGAACATGTACGGCGAGAACAACCACCACATCGTGGAGTCCTGCTTCAAGGGCCTCGCCCGCGCGCTTCGCGAGGCGATCGAAATCGATCCCCGCGCGCCCGGTCGCATTCCCTCGACCAAGGGCAAGCTCGGAAGCTGAAGCCCGCCTTCCATCTCCCGGATATTTGACGGCCCAAGGCCACGCGCGCGCCACGCCCGTGTACGCATGGCCGCGCCCAGACGGAATAACTCCTTTTTACTGTGCCAATACGGTCACTATTTCACGAACTGAAGATCGCGAAAGGTAGTGGCATCCCAAACGCCAATATTGATTGCAGTTGCGCTTGGCCGTGCTAGAAATATTCGGGGCAAAACGGGCATTTCGATTGGGGGGTATCATGTCGGTGCGTCGAGTGGACGATCGTGCGCGGCTGCGCGCGCGCATGCGGGAACAGAATTTCCAGTTTTCAGGGCTTCGGCCACTTCTTCTCGCAACGACAGCCGTCGCGGCGCTCCTCGCCGCACAGACCTCCGCGCAGGCCGATGGCGGCGCGGGCGGCCAGGGGCGGAACCCCTTTACTACCCCCGGCGCCGGCGGTACCGGCTATACCGGCCAGGCGGGCGGCGATGGCGTTCCGTCATATTCGGCTGGGGGCGGCGGCGGCGGCGGTGGCGCGGCTGGCGGCGGTGCGGGTGGCGCGGGCGGGTCGGGTAACGTGGCGGCCGGCGGTACCGGCGGTGTGACCGCTGGCGCTGATGGCGGTGATGGAGCCGATGACGGAGGCAATCCCATCATCGGCGCGGGCGGCGGTGGCGGCGGCGCGGGCGGTGCCAATGCCTATGTCGGGGGCTCGACAGACATCTCAACCGCCGCGACCGGCGGCGACGGCGGCAATGGCGGTCACGGCGGCCACCATTATATCAACGCCGCCGGCGGCGGCGGCGGCGGCGCGGGTGGTTACGGCGCGGTCATCACCGATGCGGGAAGTACAACCAACAGCAGCGTTGTCACCGGCGGCGATGGCGGCGATGGCGGCGCGGGCGGCCCAAGCGATTTTGGGAGTACCTTCGAGGGTTACGGCGGCAATGGCGGCGATGGCGGCGTCGGCATACAGTTCTCGAACTCGGGCGCAACTCTCGTCAATGAAGGCGCCATCACCGGTGGCGACGGCGGCCTCGGCGGCGCTTCTGGCAACCGCGTCGGCAATCCGGGCGCCGGTGGTGCGGGCGTCGTCGGCTCCGACCTCACGATCACCAACAGCGGCTCGATCAGCGGCGGCCTCGGCGGCGATGGCGCGACGCGGGCGAACGCCATCACCTTCACCGGTGGCGACAACAAGCTCACCTTCGGCAATTCGACCTCCGGCCTCACCGGCAATGTCGACGTCACCGGCACGCTGACCTTCGAACAGTCGGCGAACGATGTGACCGTCGGCAACACGATCACCGGCACCGGCTCGGTCGCGAAGACCGGCACCGCGACGGTCACGCTTTCCGGCACCAACACTTATACGGGCGGCACGACGGTGAGCGCCGGCACGCTGGCGGCCGGTTCATCCAGCGCCTTCGGCACGGGCGGCGTCGGCGTGGCCTCCGGCGCAACGCTCGACATCAACGGCCAGGACCTCACCGTCGGTTCGCTCTCCGATGTCTCCGGCACCGGCGGCACGGTCACGAACGGCGGCGCGGTTGACGGCTCGCTGACGATCGGCGGCGACGACAGCTCGACGACCTTCTCCGGCACGATCGAGGACGGCACCGATGCGCTAGCGCTGACCAAGGAAGGTACCGGCACTTTCACGCTGTCGGGCACCAATACCTACACCGGCGGCACGACGGTCACGGGCGGCACGCTGGCGATCACCAACGCGGATGCGCTCGGCACGGGCGACCTCGCCCTTGAAGACGGCACGACCTTCACGCTCGACGGCACCGGCATCGACTTCGCCAATGATCTTACCGTCGCCGGTTCGCCGACCGTCACCGTCGCCACGGGCAACACCGACACGCTTTCGGGCACGATTTCCGACGGCACGACGTCGGGCGGCATCTTCAAAAATGGCGCCGGCACGCTGATCCTGTCGGCGACCAACAGCTACACCGATGCGACGACCGTCGACGAGGGAACGCTCAACGTCACCGGCTCGATCGCCTCCTCAAGCCTCACCACCGTCAATGTGGGCGCAACGCTTATCGGCACGGGCACGGTCGGTAATCTCGAAGTCTCCACCGGCGGCACCTTCGCGCCGGGCGCGGCCGGTGTCGCCGGCGGCTCGACAACTGTGTCCGGCACGCTGACGCTCGACACCGGTTCGACCTATCTCGTCGCAATCGATCCCTCGGCCGCTTCCTATGCGGATGTGAGCGGCACGGCCTCGCTCCACGGCACAGTGCTCGCCGCCTTCGACACCGGCACCTATGTCGGACGGCAGTACACCATCCTGCAATCCGCAGGGCTCGGCGACACGACCTTTGACAATCTGAGCGTCACCGACCTTCCCTCAGGCTTCGCGGCAAGCCTCGAATATACGAATAACGACGTGCTGCTCGATCTGACGGCGGTGCTGGGCGCGGGCGATACGCTCGACCGCAATCAGCGGAACGTCGCCGACGGGCTCAACACCTATTTCAACAGTGGCGGCACCATGCCGTCGAATTTCCTCACCATCTTCGGCCTCTCGGGCGGCAATCTCGCCGGTGCGCTGAGCGGGCTTTCGGGCGAAGTCGCGACAGGCGGCTCGGCAGGCAGCTTCCGATTGATGAGCCAGTTCCTGGGCCTTCTCTCAGGCGCTCCGGAAGTGGGCGCGGGCGGCGGCACCCTCAGCTTTGCACCCGAGGCCGGTCCGGCCCTTCCCGCGGCGGCGAGTGCCTATGCGCCGATGGGGGCGGCAGCGGCGCCGTCGGACGGACAATGGAAGCTTTGGGGCGCGGGCTTCGGCAGTGCGAACCGGGTCGACGGCGATCCGGTGGCCGGAAGCCATCGTGTCACGTCGAATGATTACGGCTTCGCCGCCGGTGCCGATTACGGATATTCGGCCGATACGGTTCTCGGCTTCGCGGTCGCCGGTGGCGGCACGAGCTGGGATCTGGCTCAGGGTCTTGGCGGCGGCGACAGCGATGCATTGCAGCTCGGCCTTCACGCCGCGACACGGTTCGGCCCGGCCTATGTTTCGGCGGCGCTGGGCTTTGCCAATCACTGGATGACGACTGACCGCTCTGCCTATGGCGACCGCCTCTCCGCCGATTTCAAGGCGCAGCTCTATGCCGGCCGCCTCGAGGCAGGCTATCGCCTTGCGCCAACCGCGACGCTCGGGCTTACGCCCTATGCCGCCCTGCAGGTCGAGCACTTCCGGAGCCCCGGCTACAGCGAAACGGATGTTGGCGGCGGTGGCTATGCGCTGGCCTATGAGGCGAGGAGCATGACCGATACGCGGAGCGAGCTCGGCGCCCGGCTCGATCAGGCGACCATGCTTGGCGGGGATCGACTGGTCCTGAAGGCCGGGGCCGCCTGGGCGCATGACCATGCGACCGACGACTCGGTCGCTGCCGGCTTCCGGTCGCTTCCGGGGTCGAGCTTCACCGTGTCGGGCGCGGACACGCCGCACGACACGGCTCTCGTCTCGACGGGCGCCGAGCTTCAGCTCGCCGCGAACCTGACACTGTCGGCCAGTTTCGATGGCGAGTTCGCCTCGGGCTATCGCAGCTTCGGCGGAACGGGCGTGCTGCGATATTCCTGGTAAGAGGCTCGCCTTTCTCCAGAAGACGCGGCCGCACTGGCATTTTGGTCTCTATTGTCCTAGATAGAGGCCGAAAATGCCTGTCCCGTCCTGTCGGCCGGGCCGAAGGATTTGGCCCATGCGCCTCTATACCGTGCACGAATTGAGCGGAGTCGCCGTCGACAGCGAAGGCGTCGAATTCGTCCATGAGGGCTTCTGCTGGCCGGCCTTCTTCATGGCCCTGCCTTGGCTGGTCTACAAGCGGCTCTGGCTCGCCCTGTTTCTCTACCTGGTCGCGCTCGTGCTTTTCGGCGTGGCCGTCACCTGGGCCGGCTTCACCGGACTGGCGGCGCTCGCCTGCTCGCTCGCGCTGCATTTCATTTTCGCGGCCGAGGCGAACGACATTCACCGCTGGACGCTGACGCAGCGCGGCTATCGCGAGATCGCCGTCGTGAGCGGGCGCAACCTGATCGAAGCCGAGCGCGATTTCTTCCGCCGCTGGTCCGGTCCGTCCGCCACCCCGCGCGACGACACATCGTTCACCGTCACCGCGACGGTTCCGGTGACGCCCGGCGCCGTGTGGCCGCGCCGCCCCGCATCCGACCCTCATGGCGACGATCACGGGGTACTCGGGCTTTTCCCGCGGGCGGGAGGCTGATCCATGATCGTCACCATCATCGATTACGGATCGGGCAATCTCCGGTCCGCCGCGAAGGCTTTCGAACGTGCCGCTCTCGAAACGGGTGTCAATGCGCGCATCGTCGTGACCGGCGATCCCCATGAGGTGCGCGGCGCCGACCGGGTCGTGCTGCCGGGCGTCGGCGCTTTCGGCGATTGCCGCGCCGGCCTCGATGCGATCCCCGGCATGATCGAGACACTGGAAGACGTCGTGCGCCGTCAGGCGCGGCCCTTTCTCGGCATCTGTGTCGGCATGCAGCTGATGGCGACGCGCGGCCTCGAACATGGCGTTCACAAGGGCTTCGGCTGGATCGAAGGCGACGTCACGCTGATGAAGCCGCTCGATCCCGATCTGAAGATTCCCCATATGGGCTGGAACACCATCACCGTGTTGCGGCCGCATCCGTTGCTCGACGGCATCGCGACCGGCGATGCCGGCCTCCATGCCTATTTCGTTCACTCCTATTCTCTCGTCGCCGCGCATGAGGAAGATGTCGTCGCCCGCGCCGATTACGGCGGGCCGGTGACGGCCATGGTCGCGAAGGAGAATATGGCGGGCACCCAGTTCCATCCTGAGAAGAGCCAGACCCTCGGCCTCGCCCTGATCGGCAATTTTCTGAAGTGGCGTCCCTGAATGGAAGTCAAATGATCCTGTTTCCGGCCATCGACCTGAAAGACGGCCAATGCGTGCGCCTCGTGCGCGGCCTGATGGAAGAGGCGACCGTCTTCAACGACGATCCAGCGGCCCAGGCGCGCGCCTTCGAGGCGGCGGGTTTTGAATATCTGCATCTCGTCGATCTGAACGGCGCTTTCGCCGGCCATCCGGTGAATGCCGCGGCCGTCGAGGCGATCCTGAAAGCGATCGAAATTCCCGCGCAGCTCGGCGGCGGCATCCGAGATCTGGCGACCATCGAGATGTGGCTCGCCAAAGGCATCGCCCGCGTCATCATCGGTACGGCAGCGGTGAAGAACCCGTCGCTGGTCATCGATGCCTGCCGCAAATTTCCCGGCCGCATCGCCGTCGGGCTCGACGCGAAGGGCGGTCGTGTCGCGACCGAAGGCTGGGCGGAGGTGTCGGACCTCACCGTGCTCGACATGGCGCGCCGCTTCGAGGATGCCGGCGTCGCCGCCATCATCTACACCGACATCGACCGCGACGGTGTACTGGGCGGGTTGAACATCGACGCCACTGTCGCTCTGGCGAACGCCATCTCGATCCCGGTGATCGCGTCCGGCGGCCTTTCCTCGATCGAGGATATCCGCGCTCTCATCGCGGCGAACTGCAAGGGTCTCGAAGGCGCAATCTCGGGCCGCGCGCTTTATGACGGTCGCCTCGATCCGAAGGAAGCGCTCTCTCTGTTGAAGAGGGCCGCATGACGCTCAAGGCCCGCGTGATCCCCTGCCTCGATGTGAAAGACGGCCGTGTCGTCAAGGGCGTCAACTTCGTCGACCTGCGTGATGCCGGTGATCCGGTCGAGGCGGCGCGCGCCTATGATGCGGCGGGGGCGGACGAACTCTGCTTTCTCGACATTACGGCGAGCCATGAAGAACGCGCGATCATCTTCGATGTCGTCGCCCAAACGGCCGAGCACTGCTTCATGCCGCTGACCGTCGGCGGCGGTGTGCGTACTGTCGAAGATGTCAGGAAGCTGCTGCTGGCCGGCGCGGACAAGGTTTCGATCAACACCGCGGCCGTCAACGATCCCGATTTCGTCAGGACGGCGGCCGAGAAATTCGGCAATCAATGCATCGTCGTCGCCATCGACGCCAAGGAAGTCGGCCCTGGCAAATGGGAAATATTCACCCATGGCGGACGCACGCGCACCGGCATTGATGCAGTTGAATATGCACGGAAAGTCGCCGCGCTGGGCGCCGGCGAGATCCTGCTGACCTCGATGGATCGCGACGGTTCGAAATCCGGTTTCGATATTCCGCTCACGCGTGCGGTCTCCGACGCTGTCACAATTCCGGTGATCGCCAGCGGCGGCGTCGGCAATCTCGATCATCTGGTGGACGGGGTGCGCAAGGGTCACGCGAGCGCGGTTCTCGCCGCCTCGATCTTTCATTTCGGCGAATTCACGATCGGCGAAGCCAAGGCGCATATGGCGGCGGCCGGAATTCCGATGCGTTTGTGACAATATTCACCAAGAGGCCGCACGGCCCGACTGTGCGGCTTTGACACGCGTCGTTGCGGCGCAGCATTGCTCATTTGCCAGCCCCGGAATTTCTGCGCAGAATGAACGCCCGTCGAGGTCGGATGTTGACTCCAGCAACAACCGTTTCCAATCAGTACCAGCCGGATTTGCGTTCAGAATTCGAACAGCGACGTAACCGATTGAGCCGCGCCCCATGAACCGCGAGATTGAGCTCAAGCTCGAATGTGAGCCCGACGCATTGGACCGCGTCTCCCAGGCCCCTGTTCTCTCGCGTCTGAAGCGCGGCCGTGCCAGCGCGAAGACGCTGCGCTCCGTTTATTTCGACACGGAAGATTTCTCCCTGATGAAGAGCGGCCTCGCGCTTCGCGTGCGTGAAGGCGGCGGCAAGCGCATCCAGACGCTGAAGACCGAAAGCAATGGTGCGGGTCTCGCGAGCGATCGCGGCGAATGGGAAGTTCAACTCGGTCGCGACGAAGAAGGCCCGAACCTCAATCGCCTGCCGGCGAGCATCAAGGCGCGCATTCGCAAGGCCGCGAACGGCGCGCCGATTTCGGCGCGTCTCGTTTCCGACATTCACCGCACGGCGCATCAGTTGACGACGGCGGACGGCGATGAAATCGAATTTGCTATCGACCGTGGTGTGCTGCGTGCAAATGGCCGCGAAGCGCGCGTCAGCGAGGTCGAACTCGAATTGAAGCGCGGCGATCCGGCGAGCCTTTACAGGATCGCACTTGAACTCGCGGATGCGGTGCCGCTTCGCGTCGGACTGCGCAGCAAGGCCGAGCGCGGACTGACGTTGGCCGGCGATGGCAAGATCGAAGCGATCCGCGCCGAAGCGATCATGCTTGATCCAGACGCAACCGTCGAAGCGGCCTATGCGTCGATCCTGCGCCACTGCCTCTCCCATCTTCTGATGAACGAAGCCATCGCCATCGAAAGCACTTCGTCGGAAGGGCTTCACCAGATGCGCGTCGCTCTCCGGCGCATGCGCTCCGCCTTCGCCGCCTTCGGCAAGGCCATGGAGAACGAAACGGCAAAGCAGCTCTCGCGCGATGCGAAATGGCTGGCAACCGCGATCGGCCGGGCGCGCGACTTCGACGTCTTCATCTCGACGATTGTCGCGCCGGTCATCAAGGAGCGGCCCGACGACAAGGGCCTTGTCGCGCTCTGCGACGCGGCCGAGGTCGCCCGCAAGCGTGCCTGGGCAGGCGCCCGCGCGGCACTACGCTCGGCGCGCATGAGTTCATTCGTGCTGCGCCTCGCGCTGTACGTCGATGAACGCGCCTGGCGCGACGATGAGGAGGCCGATGTCGGACGCTTCGAGATGAAGCTTTCCGATTTTGCGCCGCGGGCTTTCGACAAGGCCTTGAAGAAGGTCGTGAAGCTCGGCCGCCATATCGACGATCTCGACATCGACGAACGCCACGAATTGCGCAAACGGCTGAAGCGGCTGCGCTACACCTCGAGCTTCTTCGCCTCGCTCTACGGCAAGCCCGGCACGCGTCGCTATCTTCATGCGCTGGCCGAACTTCAGGACGTTTTCGGCGCGTTGAACGACGTCGAAGCGGCCCGCAAGCTGACCGAGGAACTGATGGCCGCCGCCCCCGCGCTTGCGGCGCCC
Source organism: uncultured Alphaproteobacteria bacterium (assembly GCA_903889655.1). Lineage (GTDB taxonomy): Bacteria > Pseudomonadota > Alphaproteobacteria > Parvibaculales > Parvibaculaceae > Parvibaculum. The sequence continues at coordinate 18,250 of CAISYL010000008.1, forward strand.
GGCAAGCATGTCCTCGCCCATCACCAGCGCCGCGCCCGCAAGGAATGGCACTCGGCGATCGAGCTCTGGGACGATTTCCGCGACGTCGAGCCCTTCTGGCGGTAAAATACTGGTTTCCTGTTTCTCTCCAGAATACGAAAACTTTTCATTTCTCGTTTAATCGAATCTGAAAGGGTTCCCGCCTAGCATTCTCACAGGTGATCCAGCCAATCGGCACAGATCCTGGGGGATTAAGCAGAATGTCAGGCGCAGGAACGATGCTTCGCCGCACCGCGGAGGCCCGGATGCAGGTCGATCCCCTGCGCGATCCGCAGGCAATCGTCGGCCGCCGCATCGGCCAGGAGGCCCTGAGGAAACTTGCCGAACTGAATGTCCGCTACCTGAAGGGCGTCCCCAACGGCTGGTGCGTCGTCATGAAGGACTGCGACCTGTCGGGTCTCGATCTGCGCTCCCTGAATTTCTCGCAAGGGCATTTCATCGCCTGCACCTTCGAAAACGCCGATCTCGAGGACGCGCGCTTCGTCGGCGCCAATCTCTTCAGCGCCAATTTCGACGGGGCGAACCTCGTGCGCACCGATTTCGCCCAGGCCGATCTCCGCGGCGCCTGCTTCATCAACGCCGAACTCACCGGCGCCTCCCTCGAAGGTGCCGACCTGCGCCGCGGTGTCGTCATTCGCGCCGGCAACAAGATCAGCAGCACGCGCGAGAATTCGACCTTCAGGAATGCAGTCATGCGCGGCACCAACCTCGCCGACTGCAAACTCCTCGACTGCGACTTTGAAGGCGCCTCGATGTCCGGCGTCAGCCTCAGCGGCGCCGATCTGCGGGGTGCAAATTTCGCCGGTGCCGAACTCATCGGCGTTCAGTTCGGCGGCGCGAACCTGTCCGACGCCGATTTCCGCCGCGCCGTGATGGACGAGGCGACCTCCTCGAATGGCGACATGATGCGCGCCACCAAGGCGCGCCGCGCGCCTGGTCCGGAGCGGCTGAAGCGCATGCTCGACAATCATCTCGTCTGGATCCAGACCAGCCAGCGGCAGGGTGAGCGGGCCGATTTCTCCCACATGGATCTCTCGCGTACCGACTTCTCCCGATCGGTGCTCGCCAGCGCCCTTTTCAAGGGGGCGATCCTCGCCGATGTCTCCTTCGAACGCGCCATCCTCGCCGCCGCCGATTTCCGCGACGCGATCCTGTTGCGCGCCAATCTGACCAGGGCCGACCTGCGAGGCGCCGATCTCAGGGGGGCGAGCCTCAAGGAGGCCTTGCAGGAAGGCATCCGCACCGGCGAAATGCTTGGCGTCAATCTCGCCACCCGGACCTGACCCTCGGAAGGCTCCGGCCAGCCGCCCGGCTTCCGTCTCGACCCTTCGTCCCATTAACTGGCATCGGCCGGGCAAATCTGCTACGGAGGGCCGCCGCAGCGGGCTTCCGACCCATCGGAAAAAGCCCGGAACGGTGCCTGTTTTCCCTGCAGGGGGTGCCACATGGCAGCCGATGCCCGCCAGCTCGATGCGCTTTTCGAGACCATCATCTCCCGGAAAGCGGGTGACCCTGCGTCGTCCTATACCGCGAAACTGGTCGCCGGCGGCGCGCCCCTCTGCGCCCGCAAGCTCGGCGAGGAGGCGGTCGAGACGATCGTCGCGGCGCTCTCGGGCGACCGGCAGGCCATCGTCTCCGAATCCGCCGATCTGCTCTATCACTGGCTGGTCCTGCTCGCGGAGCGCGGCATCGATCCGGCCGCCGTCTATGCCGAACTCGAACGCCGCGAAGGCCGCTCCGGCATCGACGAGAAGGCCTCGCGCGGAGCCGGACAATGAGCGATACGATCGAGCGCGCGCATCTTTCGCCTTATCGCCACTTTACGGCGGCCGAGTGGGGCGAGCTCCGCAAGGACACGCCGCTTCCCTTGTCGGAAGCCGAGCTCGAGGAGCTGAAGGGCTTCGGCGAGCGCATCTCGCTCGATGAAGTCAGCGAGATCTATCTGCCGCTCTCGCGCCTTCTCAATCTCTATGTGCTGGAGACGCAGGAGCTTTACCGCGTCACCTCCGATTTCCTCGGCCGCACCCAGGCGAAAGTGCCCTACATCATCGGCATCGCCGGCTCGGTCGCCGTCGGCAAGAGCACGTCGGCGCGTATTTTGCGCACGCTGCTGGCCCGCTGGCCGAACCATCCGAAGGTCGATCTCATCACGACCGACGGTTTTCTTTTCCCGAACCGGATTCTCGAAGAGCGCGACCTGATGGGCCGCAAGGGCTTTCCCGAAAGCTTCGACGTCCGCCGCCTGATCCAGTTTCTCTCCGACGTGAAGGCCGGCTCGCGCAACGTCGAGGCGCCGGTCTATTCGCACTTCACCTACGACATCGTGCCGGACGGAAAGATCGTCGTCGATCAGCCGGATATCCTCGTCGTCGAAGGGCTCAACGTCTTCCAGCCCTGGAAGCCCGCCGAAGGCGAGGAGCCGCAGCCCTTCGTCTCCGACTTCTTCGACTTCTCGATCTATCTCGACGCCGATGAGGAAGCGATCCGCCGTTGGTATATCGAGCGTTTTCTTAGCCTGCGCTCGACCTCCTTCAGCGACCCCAAGGCCTATTTCCATCGCTACGCGAAGCTCTCCGACGACGAGGCGGTGCGCACGGCGGATTCGATCTGGACCTCGATCAACCTCGCCAATCTGCGCAAGAACATCCTGCCGACGCGCCAGCGCGCCCAGCTCATCCTGCGCAAGGGCGACGACCATCGCATCCGCGACGTGGCGCTCAGGAAACTCTAGAAACCGGCCGTATTCAGAAGCTCAGCCGTCCCTTCATGTCGCCGAAGGGCAGCATCACATGCTGCCGGTAGGCGCTCCGCTCGCAAAGTCGGCGATACCACGCCTCGACATTGGGAACCTCGGGCCGCTCGATCTCGAGTTCGAAATAGCGAAAGAGCGCCGTGCCAGCGGGAATGTCGGCGAGCGTGATCGCCTCGCCGCAGAGATAGGACTTTCCTGTCAGCTGTCTGTCGAGCATTCGCATATGCTGCGCGCATAGTGCGACATTCCGTTCGATCAGCGGCAGGTTCCGCTGTGCCTCGGGCGTCCGGTAGAAGGCCCAGAAGATACCGCCGAGAAAATCGGGAAGCAGCGCCGTCTGAGCCCATTCGATCCACTGATCGGATTGCGCGCGCGCCGCCGGATCGTCGCGCCAGAACCGGCCATCGCTATAACGGGCTGCGAGATAGCGCAGGATCGCATGCGACTCCCAGACGACGATGCCGCCATCCTCGATCACGGGAACGCGCCCGTGCGGGTTCATGGCGAGGAAACCGGGCGTGTCGAGACCGCCGAAGGCGCCGCCCGCATCGATATGTTCATGGGTCAGGCCCAGCTCGCCGATGAGCCACATGACCTTCTGGACGTTGAGCGAGTTGCGCCGTCCCCAGACCTTGAGCATCGTATCCGTTCCTTCGCTCAGAGCCCCTTCTCTTTCGCGAGCTTCGCCAGAGAGACCTGCGGCCGGGGTCCGTAATGCGAGATGATTTCGGCCGCCGCCATCGCGCCGAGACGCGCCGAATGGACCGGCGAATAGCCGTGCGACAGGCCGAAGAGGAAGCCCGAGGCGAAGAGATCGCCGGCGCCCGTCGTGTCGACGACCTTCGCCACCTTGTCGGCGTCGACCACATGCACCTCGCCCTCGGCGACGATAACGGCCCCGGCTTCGGATCGCGTCAGCGCCGCGAATTTGCAGTCCTTCTTCACCTGCGCGAGCGCCTCGTCGAAGAGATCGACTTCATAGAGCGAAAGAATCTCGGCCTCGTTGGCGAAGAGGAGATCGACCTCGTCTGCGACGAGCTTGCGGAACTCGTCGCGATACCGCGCGACGCAAAAGGAATCCGACAGCGTCAGCGAAACGATACGTCCGGCCTCGCGCGCGATCTTCGCGGCTTTGAGGAACGCCGCTTTCGCGCCGGGCTGGTCCCAGAGATAGCCTTCCATATAGGTCGCGAAGGAGGCCTTGATGATGTCGGCGTCGATGTCGTCGGCCGTCAGGTTCTGCGCGGCGCCCAGATAGGTGTTCATGCTGCGCTGCGCGTCCGGCGTCACCAGAATAAGGCAGCGCCCCGTTGGCGGGCCGTCTTCGGCGAGCGGCGCGGGGAAATGAACGCCGAGCGACTTGATGTCGTGCTCGAAGACCTGGCCCAGCTGATCCTTTTTCACCTTGCCGAAAAAGGCGCCCTTGCCGCCGAGCGAGGCAAGCCCCGCGATCGTGTTGGCGCAGGAGCCGCCCGACATTTCGATCGCCTGCCCCATGCGGCCGTAAAGCTCGTCGGCGCGGGCGGTGTCGATCAGCGTCATGCCGCCTTTCTCGATCCCGTTGGCGACGAGGAAATGGTCGTCCGCATCGGCGATCACATCGACAAGCGCATTGCCGATGCCGGCCACGTCATATTTCAGTTCGGTCATGATCCTCGTCGGGGATTTGGGTGGTGAGACGACGCAGTATAGGGAGCCGGGCCGATTGGACAAAGCGATCCGAGCCTTTAAGCTCCCGCAAAAGTCGCCGAAACCGAGGCAAATTCAATGCTGTCCGACGCGCTGCGTGCCCTGAGCGAGACCTTCTCCCGGCCTCTCCGCCGCGTGCTCTGGCTGTCGCTGACGCTGACGATCGTCGTTCTCGCTCTGTTCGGCGCCGGCCTGCAATGGGCGCTCGGCGCGATGCCGACTTTCGGCACGCCCTGGCTCGACCTGACGCTCGAATGGATCGCGCGCTTCTTCGCCGTCATCGTCATTGTTCCCCTTGTCCATCCCGTCGTCTCGCTGGTCGCGAGCTTCTTTCTCGAAAGCATCGCCGCGAAGATCGAGGCGCAGGATTATCCCGCCGATCCGCCCGGCCGCGACCAGCCTGTGCTGCAATCCCTCTGGGTCGCCATCCGCTTTACCGTCGTGCTGATCGTCGTCAACGTCGTCGCGCTGCCCTTCTATCTGGTGCCTGGCTTCAATCTCGCGCTCTTCTGGATCGTGAACGGCTATCTCCTCGGCCGCGAATATTTCGAGCTCGTCGCGCTCCGGCATCTCGCGCCCGACGCGGCACTCACCTTGCGCAATCGTCACCGGCTGCGCATCTTCCTTGCCGGCGTGGTCATCGCGGCCTTCGCGACCGTGCCCTTCCTCAATCTTCTCTCGCCGCTCTTTGCGACCGCTTTCATGGTCCATATCTCGAAAAGGATCGGCCTCGCATGACGTCCGTCTTTCGCCTCGCGGTTCTCGGCCTTGCCGCCCTGTCGCTCGCGGCTTGCGCCTCGGGCGGCAATTCGTCGGGCGTCGGTCTCGGCAAGGGCGACCTCGCTTCCGTTCAGCCGTCGAAGGAAATCGGCAGCGGCCCGCTGACGCCGCAAGCCCTGCTCGGCGTCGCGCCTGAAGCGCTCTCCGCCCGTCTCGGCGAACCGGCTTTCAAACGCGCGGAACCGCAGGCCCAGGTCTGGCAATATGGCGGCGAGGGCTGTTCGCTCTTCATCTATTTCTACAAGACCGACGCCGGCGCGCTCGCCTCGTCCTTCGTCGACGCGCGCAAGACGCTGGGCGGTCCTGCCGATCCGGCGGCCTGTCTGGCCGAAGTGGTCGCGAGGAAATCGCCGCCCGTCTCGTGATCTCGCCTCAGGTCGCCGTCGTCTTCGCCTTGAATTTGCAGAGGTCGCGGACGATGCATTGCGGGCAAAGGGGTTTCCGCGCCACGCAGGTATAGCGGCCATGCAGGATCAGCCAGTGATGCGCGTGCATCATGTAGGCCTGCGGCACGACCTTCATGAGCTTCTGTTCGACTTCGAGAGGCGTCTTGCCGGGTGCAAGGCCCGTGCGGTTGCCGATGCGGAAAATATGCGTGTCGACCGCGATAGTCGGTTCGCCGAAGACGATGTTGAGAACCACATTGGCCGTCTTGCGTCCGACGCCCGGCAGCGCTTCGAGCGCCGCGCGATCATGTGGCACCTCGCCGCCATGTTTCTCGACAAGGAGATGCGAGAGCGCGATGACGTTCTTCGCCTTGCCGCGATAGAGCCCGATCGTCTTGATGTGCTGGACGAGCCCGGCCTCACCGAGCTTCAGCATCTTCTGGGGCGTATCGACCGTCTTGAAGAGTTTCTCGGTCGCCTTGTTGACGCCCTTGTCGGTCGCCTGCGCCGACAGCACAACGGCGACGAGCAGCGTATAGGGGTTCTTGTATTCGAGTTCGGTCTTGGGTTCGGGCAGCGCCTTCGACAGGCGCGCGAAGAACTCCTCGATCTCGGCTTTTTTCATCTTTGTCGCGAGAGGCATGGAGCGGGCATCCGGAACGGAGCGGTCGGGGACGCTAAAATGCGCGGGCTTCGTCCGATCCGCAAGCCATGCCCGAAACCATGGACGGACCCCGCATCGAGTCCTATCTTTTTCCCATGACCCGCGACCCCGCGACCCCCGGACCCGTCACCGCCGAGAAGCTCGGAGGCCCGCTTCATTTCGATGCGGTGCTGATGCCGCATCGGTCGCTCAGCCGCAAGGGCTTCCTGATCCTCATGGCTGTCGTCGTGGCGGTCAATTTCGCTGCCGGCATGATTTTTCTGCTGAAGGGCGCCTGGCCGGTCTTCGGCTTTTGCGGCCTCGACGTCGCGCTCGTCTACTGGGCCTTTCGCGCCAACTATCGCGCCGCCCGTGCCCATGAGACGGTGCAGCTTTCCGACGACGAGCTGCGTATCCGCCGGGTCGATCAGAAGGGCCATGCCCGCGCCTGGAGCTTCCAGCCTTATTGGGTGCGGCTCGAATTGGTCGAGTACCCGGACGAAACGAAAGACGTCTATCTCGTCTCGCATGGGCGTGCGCTCGAGGTCGCCCATTGTCTCTCGCCGGCGGAGCGGATCGACTTCGCTCGTGCGCTGCGTCAGGCGCTCGGAAAGTTGAAAAATACGATGGATCAGGCGTAGGCGTCTGGCATGCGCGCCCTACAGGTTCTCTCGAAGTTGTCGATATGCTCGACAAGTTCAGTCGCCGAAGCATTTATCTTTTTTATTCTACCTGCAGTTTGATCGCTCCAGAACACCCCGCGTTCATGAGCGGGAACCAGCGACGTCCAGCCCTGTCTTACTTCATCCGAGTTATGGGCGATGAGAAGACAGAATTTCCGATTCACATTCAGAACTTTTTCGAACTCTTCTTGAATTTTCGGGTCATGAAACTCGAAATCTGCACCTTTCCAATCATTCTCCAGGTCGTAGAAAGGCTCCATCGACTGATTTCGGAATGCACCGCCCAAATCATGCTCCCTCAGAAACTTTTTCGAACGGGCATCAATCAGAGCGTTAAATTTTTGATGGAGACGAATGTCATTCGGATGAGAAGCATTTTTGTCTGACGCGATTTTCCACTTACCAAAAAGCCAGACCACAGTCGCAACAAAAAAAGCCAAGAGTGGTTCAGGTTCAGGAGTCCAGTGAGCATTCGGCCATAAAAACCATACAAGAGTCCCCATTGTGGAAAGAGCGGGGCCAATTCTGAGGCCAAGTTTCGTAATCCTTCCCCTATCCACGATTTGCCTCTAATGCGCCTCGCGCTCGATCAGCTCCGTCTTCTTCAGCACGTTTCCCTTGTCGTCGAGTTCATAGACGATCGGCGCACCGGTGCCGATATTGAGCGCGATGACCTGGTCCTGATTGAGCTTGTCGAGAACCATCACCAGCGCGCGCAGCGAATTGCCATGCGCGGCGACGAGCACGCGCTCGCCCTTGAGCACGCGGGGCAGGATTTCCTTTTCGTAATAGGGCAGCACGCGCGCCGCCGTGTCCTTCAGGCTCTCGCCGCCGGGCGGCGGAATGTCGTAGGAGCGGCGCCAGATATGCACCTGTTCCTCGCCCCACTTCGCCCGCGCATCGTCCTTGTTGAGACCGGAGAGATCGCCGTAATCGCGTTCGTTGAGCGCCTGATCCTTGACGATGGGCAGGTTCGGCTGGCCGATCTCTTCGAGGATCAGCCGGTTCGTCTCCTGCGCGCGCGACAGCACGGAAGTGAAGGCGACGTCGAACTGGTAGCCCTTTTCCTTCAGCGCCCGGCCGGCGGCGCGCGCCTCTTCCTTGCCCTGTTCGGTGAGGCCGGGATCGCGCCAGCCGGTGAAGAGGTTCTTCTCGTTCCATTCGCTTTGTCCATGCCGGACGAGAACAAGCAGATTCGACACTTTGATTTTCCTTTATCCGTAAACTGATGACGTCAGGCGGGGTCCTGCCCGAGACCGAGAACATCGGCCATGTTGAAAAGTCCCGGCCCCTTCCCCTGGCCCCACAGCGCCGCCTTGATCGCGCCGCGGGCGAAGATCGCGCGATCCTCGGCGATATGGCCGAGCACGATGCGCTCCGACGGCCCGGCGAAAATCACTTCGTGATCGCCGACGACGCTGCCGCCGCGCAGGCTCGCAAAGCCGATGGCGCCTTCCTCGCGCGCGCCGGTCAACCCGTCGCGTCCGCGCTCCGAATGATTGCCGAGCGAAATGCCGCGCCCTTCGGCGGCCGCCTGTCCGAGAAGGAGCGCTGTGCCCGAGGGCGCGTCGACCTTGTGGCGATGATGCATCTCGACGATCTCGATGTCCCAGGAGGGATCGAGCGCCCTGGCGGCCTGGCGAACGAGCGCTGCCAGCAGGTTGACGCCGAGGCTCATGTTTCCGGCCTTGACGATGGTCGCGTGCCGCGCCGCCGCCTCGATGCGTGTCTCGTCCGCCGCCTCGAAGCCGGTCGTGCCGATGACGTGAACGATGCGCGCCTGGGCGCAGAGACCCGCGAATTCGACACTGGCGCGCGGCACCGAAAAGTCGACCAGCGCATCGGCCTGCGCGATGACGGCGAGGGGATCGTCTGAAGCGGCGACACCGAGCGGTGCGGCAAGCCCCGCCAGCGTGCCGAGATCGGCGCCGACATGGGGACTGCCCTTGACCTCGATACCGCCGGCGAGCGTCGCGCCTTCGGTCTCATGGATGAGCTTCAGCAGCGTGCGGCCCATCCGGCCCCCGCAACCCGTCACCGCTATCTTCACATCCTGGCCCATCTGGCGTCCTGGTGCTTGGCCCTTGAATTTGGCGCACCGGGTATAGCAGCCACACTTTGATGCGTAAATGCGTGGCCGCGCCGACGCCCCGGAACCAAGCCGACGAGCCGGCGTTGCCCATGAAACGAACGGGATTTGCGCCCATGAAACGTCTCGAGACGGGCTTCGAGCCTTGGAACGCCACGCGCTTCACCCTTCTCGGCGCCGGCTTCGGCGCCATCTACGGCCTGATGATGGGCGGGCTTGTCGGCGTCCTTTCCTTCTCGACCATCGATCTCCTGATCTGGGGCCTGATGTCGACGGCATCTCTTGGCGCCATTCTGGCCGGCGGCATCGCTGTCATCCGGAACTACGTTGCATTCTGCATGGTTCAGAGCCGCGACGCGCTCGA
>CAISYL010000009.1 GCA_903889655.1 uncultured Alphaproteobacteria bacterium
ACGATCAGCCGGCGCGAATCCGGGCTCTTCTTGATCTGTTCGACGACATTCTTGATCTGGTCGATCTTGCCGCCGTCCGGCGTCGGCCACGACCGCCACTGATGGCCGTAGACCGGCCCGAGATCGCCCGTCTCGTCCGCCCATTCGTCCCAGATGCCGACGCCGTTCGCCTTCAGATAGGCGATGTTGGTGTCGCCGGCGAGGAACCAGAGGAGCTCATGGACGATCGACTTCAGATGCAGCTTCTTGGTCGTCACCATCGGGAAGCCGTCGGCGAGGTTGTAAAGCGACTGCCAGCCGAAGGTGCTGAGCGTGCCCGTCCCGGTCCGGTCCGTCTTCTTGACGCCGTGGTCGCGCACATGGCGCATCAGGTCGAGATACTGCTTCATCGCTTCAAGCCTTTCGTTACCTTGGTGTCTGCAAGAGCCTGTTCCAGGCTATTTGCCTTCTGTCTCACTCTGTCGATCTGCGACCGCCGGGCCTCAAGGGCCGAGGGGCGTCTGCGCCGGCAAATACTCGACGTCTCCTGGATGAGCGAACCGGATAACATCCTCGTCATCCCGCATGAATGGCACATAGTGTTCATGGCCTCTCGCCCAGGCACGTGTTGCGGGCAAGCCGTTGACGAGGATGCGCTCTCCGACACGTTCCGGGGACGGGATGGAGCGGATCTTCGAGTTCACAAGAAACCAATGGAAGGAATCGCTCTTCACCGAGCGACTCTCCATGAACATGGCGTAAGCGCGTGCCCGGGCCTTTGCCGGCGTGCGCGCGCAAACCTGAATCGTCTCATAGCCATAGAGTTCGACTTCGAACATTCGGACCGCGGTCATCGCCGGACCTGCTTTCCATCCGCGTTCAAGCGCGGTGTGATGCCGCCTCCCGGGGTTCCGAGATATTGGAGTCCGGTCAGATTGTCGGTGTAGACGGCAAGACCGCACCTGTCGTCCGATGATGCGTCGCAGTTGTCGGTTGGTGCTGGGTTGATCCGGGCGATGACATAAACTGCAACGAGGATGCCCGCGGCGAAATAGCACGCGCATCTTCCGGCACCTGTTGCCACCCGGAATCCGATCTCTTCCCAATCTTTCTTGGAATTTTCGGTCATTTCATGGCCCTCATGCCGCCTGCCAAACACCGCCGTCGACTCGCTCGAACGGACCGCGCTTCAGTGTTTGGCGGATTTTTTCTCGCCAGTGATTGTTGGAACGGGTCTTTGGGTGATCCGCGAGGAGCTGATAAAGGCGGTCCAGCGGGACCGGGCCGCGTTCGTTGCGCATCACGGAGTGGACAACGTCGCGCCACGAAGGTTCACCGGCGAGCGCGACAACCGCCATGGATCGAGGAATGACCAGGGGCACGAACTTACCGCCGAGATCGCTGCCGGCTAGTCTGTCGGCGTCGGGCATGCCGTAGGCGACGAGGACTGAGGGTGCGCCGGAATTGTGCCGGGCGCGTTCTCCGGTAACGTGATGAAAATGGAGGTGCGACCGCAGAAAGAGGAGCGCGGTCGCGTGTTCCCATACCGCGCGAAAAAAGAAGGCGCTGTCCGTGCGGGCGAAAATCAGGGCCGTCCCGCGGCCGTGAGCCACGAGGCGATCGAGCCAGACGCCGGTCGCGCTTCCGTAAGGGGGATTGAGCCAGACGCGCCCGAACCACCGTTGCAGGAGGCCGTTATCGCGAATTGTGTAGTGATGCGCCGCGGTTGGCCATGGCGCGTCGACCGGCGCGCAGGGATCGAGGTCAAAAGGGCCGAGGTCGTCGAGGATGTAGGGTGGCGTCAACCATTCGTCCTTCCCGTCGAGGACTCGATTGTTGTAGGGGTGTCCCGATTTAGGCATCCGACGTTCCTTCGCACTCAGCCATTCACGCGGAAGACATGCGCGCGCTCGCCGATGCCACAAGATCAAAAGTCAGCGAGGGCGGATTCACGTCAAGCAACGGCCAGCGTTTCACGAATAATGTCGCATGCCATGGGCGGACAAACAGCGTTGCCGAGAAGATGAATGGCTTTAGAACGCGTCTTGGGAAGCCAATAGTCCGCCGGGAACCCCATGCCGAGACGATATTCAGTCGGCTGGAACATGCGCATTTTCTGATCGTCGACAATGGCCCAGCGATCAACCGTAGTGATGGTGCCGATGGGGCGGTCAAGGGAGCGCCCGGTCAACCCAGAGCCGGAACTGTAATAGGGCATGACGAACCGAGGACCGAATTCCTTTCGGGCATTGGCGACGCGCTGTAATGTCTTCTGGCTCCGCCCAGGCTTCTCGATTGGCGACCAGTTCCATCGCTCCCATTCGATGATCGATCGTACGTGAACGTGCGGCCTCTTTTTGATATGGAGACTGATCGGGTGTCGCGACCGTGTCGCGATGATGAAGAGCCTGACGCGATGTTGGGGGACACCGAAATCCGCCGCATCGAGGATCATCGGCGAAAGGCTGTAACCAAGTCGTGAAAGCGCATCGGCAAAGGCCGGGTAAAGAACCCAGCTTAGAAATTCCGGCACGTTCTCGATAATGAGGACTTCGGGTCGTTTGGCCTCCGCACAGGAGACAACTGCCCATGCCGTAGAACGTGCTGCGTCATGGTGAGATCGTTCCTTCCCGCGGGCATTTGTGTGTCCGGTGCAGGCCGGCGAAGCCAGCAGCATGTCATGAAAGGGGACGTCCTCCCAATTGGCCTGATGGAGGTCCTGGCAGAGGTGGGTGGAGTCAGGATGATTCTGCTCATGGGTGTCGACAGCGATCTGCCAGTGGTTTGCACACCACAGCACCTTGACGCCGGCAGCGCGTGCGCCGGTAGTAAATCCTCCGGCCCCCGCAAATAAATCGACTGCGGTCGCCTTCTGCATCGAAGTCCGCCTTCGATCCGCGATTTGGTGCGTTGGCATCCCAATCGCATCCTGGTTGACAGTGGCAAGCTTCATTCGTCGTCATCCATGGGTTGCCAACCGAGACGCGCCAGCAACTCGCCGACTTCGGGATCGACGGTCCCCTCGCCGCCGCTGCAGTAGAAATCCATGTACCACTCGCCCCTGTTTCGAAGGCGAGCGACCGCGGCGCCCGCCGCGCGCCAGGTGACAGCCCAGACTTCGCCATCCTTCTGCCAGCTGACATTGCAGAGGGCGCCATAGAGCCGCCGCGCGGATTCGATGCTCGACCTGGCGTAGTCCAGAACCGCCCGGCTCTCGCGCATGTCACGGTACAGATCGTGGGTCTGTTTCGGCTCTCGATGGATACGAGCGATCTGAGGGCGCAGTTGAAGAAGCATGAGCAAGAGGGACTGGTCCGCTTTCAGCTTCTTTCGCGTGCTGTGCTTCCTCGAGGCGTGAAGCGGGAAGGGCCGGTTCTGACGCGCCTTCAAATCGAATCTGGAGAACCGCCTGAAGAGCGCTGGCGCGACAATTTTCGCCGCCAACCTACCGCTTTGCAGCGCGCGCCGGCGGAATCGCTGCCGAGTGATACTGACGCCGAGCACTGGGTGCCATCGCTTGCGGAATGCCGGCGGCATAGGACTCTCGATTTGACTGTCGTAGCGCATGTTCGCCTCCTGAAGTGGAGAGGTGATCTCGCTTCCGGCCACGCCAAGTGCTCCCGGTTCCTTCCTTGCAGCGGTCTCCAGGAAGCTGGGAGGCATTTATCGTTCGGAGATCGCCATGCCTTTGCGAATACCTCGCGGCTTCAAGCTAAACCTCACGACATTCAAGGAATGGGAGGCGTTCCAGGCTTCGGCCAAGGCCTCCCTGGTCGAGGTCGCCCGAAGAGGCCTCGCGGCTCATGTCAGCGCCGCGGCCGTGAAGCTGATCGATCGCGCCCATATCCCGGACCTGGCGCTTGCCCTCGGCATCTCCGGCGACGATCGCTCGGCCATGGACATCGTCTGGGACAATGTCACGGAGCGACTGAAGAGAGTCGTCGAACAGGGCGTCCGCGATGCGGCCGTCGACTATTCGCTGCAGCTGGCCATCATGTCTCACGGCGGCTTCGTCTATGGAATTCCGTTCAGTGCGCAACCGGCCATGGTGATCGATCTCCTCGGGCACCCCCTCGTGTCCCATTACGGTTTCGACGAGTGTGAGCCGCGGCCGGCGGATATCGACGTCGAAGACTGGGAGCTGCGGCGCCGCGTGTGGCGCGATCTACTCCCCAATCCTTCTGTCACGCCTTCGACTGCCGGGCAGGTGACTCGCCTCATCTCGATCGAGGATTTTCACGTCAAGCCGACACCGGATGAGGTGCTGTCCAGCGCGGCCAGTCGCCAGGATCGAGTGATGGACACGGCCTATGTCGTCGCAACACGAGAGATCGAAGCCGAATGCAAGGCGGCCGGACAGAGCGACTTCGTGGGAGCGATCATCGAATACGGCGACGAGCGAGCTCTGGCCCACAAAGCCCGGGTCGCGTCGCTTCTGCCTCAGGCAATTTCCCCGGACCTTCTCACGGCACCTCTCTCATCGCTGGTTCCGGCGGACACGTCCTCACCTGTTTCCACGATCTGATGCTGGTTCCTTGCAGCCGAAGCGCCGAATCTCGCGATAGGAGCATAGCGGTCCGGACTTTGAAGGAACCGGCAGCGATACGCCGGTCGTAGCGGACCCTGGGATGTTTGGTGTGGTGAGTGCGAAACATCATGCCTTTCTTGGAAGTGGAAAATGAACAGCAGCTACATCCAAAGCCATCGGCGAATAGCCCAGCCCTGACACCGGCATTTCAACTTCAACGAGGGTCATGGGTATGGATTACAAGATCGATCACCGCAGCGAGACCTATCTGATCTCGACTGCCATCTCTGCAGATCAGTCCTCGGCGGCGTGTCAGCTGCTTGTTGGTCGCCTGGATGCCACCGGGCATGCGGATTTCTACTATTTCGGCAGCGACATCAATGAAGCCGTCAGCGTCGTCGAGGACGACATTGGCCAGCTCGACGGCTTGCGCAAGCACATCACCGAGAACTGGGAGAAGGCCGGCCTGGTCAACTGGTCCGAGGAAACGCTGCTCGACGATATGACGCATGTCTACCTGCTGACGTTCCGCCCGGTTGTGGAAGCCGAGCTCGATGTCGTCGAGGCATTTTGCGACGATATCGAAGAGGCCTTCCGCGAGGCTCGTATGACCAAGTTCGCTTGCGGCGGCGAAGTTTCGCTGTCGACGCTTTCAGGTGTGAAGCTCTACGAAAAGCGGATGGCGCAGGAAACGGTCGAGTTCTTTCACCCTGAATTCGACAATCTCCGCCACCTCGAGGCTGACCGCCGGAGCTATGAAATATCGGACGGAGACAGCCACTCGCCCGATCCAGAAGCACCGCGCCCCTGACATTTCCTCGCGCTGACGCCTTGGCCTTGCACGACATCGTTGTGCAAGGCCTTTTTCTTACTGGAGTTGGTCGTCAAATCGCTTTCGCACACCCGGCCGGGCCGCTCGTTGGAAATACATCAACTTTTAGTTGATGCCCCAGCCTCGGCGCGCACCTCTCACGAAAGAGGTGTCCCGATGACGATCGAAAACGAGCCGACCTTCCAACGTCCGAGTTCCCGACTTCGGTCCTATCCTCAGCGGTGGCCGGATACGACCTCGCTGCTGCTGGCGCTATCTCTTGGTTTCGCGGTGCCGTGTCTTGTGCCGGACGTGCCGCCCGCACAGACAATCCGATCAGTCGCGGCCTCCCCGGCGCCGATCCGACGATCTGTTGGCGCGCCAACTGAATCGGCCCCCACTGTGGCCGTCAGCGCCGCCGCTCCCGCACTAACCGAGATGGAAGCCTTGGTTGCCAAAGCCGCCGACAATGCAGGTGTCGACCCTCGGCTGCTTCTCGCGATCGCAAAGAAGGAGAGCCAGCTGGACCCCGCCGCGCTTTCAAGGCGCTCGTCCGCACAGGGGTTATTCCAGTTCACGAAGATCACATGGATACGGATGATCCATTTCTACGGCGAGAAACATGGGCTCAAGAGCCTGGCCGACAGCGTGACCATCGCCGATGACGGCCGGGTCAGCGTATCGGACCGAAAGGCAAGAGCCGAAATTCTCAAGCTGCGTGATGATCCAAAGCTGTCGGCCGCGATGGCCGCTGATCTCCTTCTCGACAACAAGGAGCGCGTGGAGCGTCACCTCGGGCGCGATCTGACCGATCAGGAGCTCTATCTCACCCACTTCCTCGGCACGAAGGAGAGCATCCGCTTTCTATCGGCCTACGATCGGCATCCAAATGTCGATGCGGTGAAGGTTCTGCCGAGCGCCGCCGAGTCGAACAGCTCGATCTTCTTCGATGAAAAGCGGGCGCGCACTGTGCGAGACGTCTACGACCACCTGGCTGAAGTCATTACCGGGTATATGACGGATTACGCGACGGTTGCCCCCGTCGAGATTGCTGTCGTCGATCCGGCGCCGAAGTCGTAGACGATCAGAAACCGAATGATTGGGCGATGTCCGGTGCCGGGGCGTCGAGATTAAGAGTCTGCCGGATCTTGTCGCAGGCGGATTCCGCCATGCGCTTCGTAGTGGCGTCGAGGATCCAGTATGGCAGGCCTTCGGACCCGATCACATAAGCCCCCCAGAACTCCGCCTCTTCCGGAAGGCATTTCTCAACCGAAGTCGAACCGTCATGACGGCTCCCGACAATCCGGCAAGGCACCACATCGAAGTGGGTCGCGCCGTGTCGCTCGGACTCCTCGGTCGCCCATGAAAGATCGAGTGGCCAAAGGCTTTCCCGCACCGGTTTCGGCGTGGCCTTGGCGCGCGCAAGCGCCTCTTGGGCGGTCTCGCTGTCGGCGAACTCTTCGGCGACCAAGGCTGAGGCACGGATCAGCTTCGCTCTATCGGCGGTAATGCCCATTGCTTCATTGAAGGCGGCGGCCGCTTTCTCGGCCTCGGTCTTGGGCCTGGGCGCAACATCGTCGAGCAGGATTGCCCCGCGACAGTTCATTACGATGACCACCGGCAGGTGCTGATCGCTGCCGAGATAAAGGGTGCTGACGGCCCAGGATCGGCCGGCTTGCCGGATATACGCGCCGAATTCTTGGGCCTGGAGCAGGGACTTGGAGGACATGATTTCTCCTTGGTTTCCGGCATGATCAATGCCTTCCCTGCAAGCGACCAGCGCGGCGCGGAAAATATTCCTGGCGGTCCTCCGTCCTGATAGGATTGCTGCATGTGCGGACGCTTCACGCAGAAAATGACATGGGCCGAGCTGGTCGAGCTTTATCGCCTGACGCAGCCGCCCCTGAACCTTGAGCCGCGCTACAATGTGGCGCCGACGACGCAGGTTCTCGCCATCCGGGGCGAGGCCGGGGAACGGCGTGCGGACATGATGCGCTGGGGCCTAGTCCCGTCCTGGTGGAAGGAGGCAAAGGAACCGCCGAACACCTTCAACGCCCGCTCGGACAGGATCGCGACCGCGCCGATGTATCGCTCCGCTTTCAAGGCGCGGCGCTGCATCGTGCCGATGAGCGGATTCTACGAATGGAAGACGGAACCGGCGAAGAACGGCGGCAAGCCGGTCAAGCGCCCGAACTACATCACAATGGCGTCGGGCGAGCTCATGAGTGTGGCCGGCATATGGGAGCCGCGAAACGTGGGCGGCGAGGAAACAATGTCCTGCAGCATCGTCACGACTGACGCGAACGATACGATGGCCCCGATCCACGACCGCATGCCGGTGATCATCAGCAAGTTCGATCTCGACGCATGGCTCTCCGGCCGCGCCGATACGGAGATCCTGCGGCCATGCCCGCCGGCATGGATTTCGGCGGTGGAGGTCTCCACATTCGTGTCGAATGTGCGCAATCAAGGAGCGCAGTGCATCGAGCCGCTTCAATCATAGGCGCTCCAATGCGGACGGCGTGGACATCCGGCCTGTTCGCAGCTGCCGGATTTTTTGGTTTCGTCATCGGTGCGATAGGAGCCGCCTCCATCGGGCGACGATGGGGCAGGGCTTTACTATTGGCCGGCGCGACGCTGACTTTCACTTCGGCAGTCGCCGCCTTTCTCGCATCGCTCCTTGGTTAGTCGGAGCAGATCGGTGTGACCGCGCGCCTCTTCAGTCCAGGGAAATGGTGGGCCCGGCAGGACTCGAACCTGCGACCAAACCGTTATGAGCGGTCCGCTCTAACCAACTGAGCTACAGGCCCCCAGAGAGAATGGTCGGGGTGGAGAGATTTGAACTCCCGACACCCTGCTCCCAAAGCAGATGCGCTACCAGGCTGCGCTACACCCCGACGGTAGAGCGGTGGTCGCCAAAGACGACCACCGCGAGCCGTTCTGTTGCCAGGAGGCTCAGACCCCGCTGCGGCCGTTAGGCCGCGAGAGCAAATGCCTTGTTGTCGTTGGCATCTAAAGGTTGGCCCGATCGCGGAGGAGCCATGCCGAGTTGCCCGAACCCCATCCTTCGCCGCGTCGATCCTTTGTCGCCCCCAGCAACAACGCATCATCGCAATGCGCTCTTGGTGGAGGCGCCGGGTACCGCCCCCGGGTCCGAAGCGTTTCAAGAATCCGATCTACAACCATGTCCAGTCACCTGGCCAGAAAGATATGGTAGCCGATGAGAAATCATCAACTCCGTCGGCCACGATCGGCGGTGTTACGCCATGCCGTCCTTGACGATGGCAAGTTTGGGTGTGGCGCGGATGCTGTCGACGAGGGATCCTTTGAGCAGATTGTAGCGACCGTTTGGCGTGCTGATGTATGCAAACCCGGTATGCTCCAGGTCATAGACGAGGGTGACGATTTGATCGTCGCCCGCGCCGGCCGCCGCCAGCTCCTGCACGATTTCGTTGAGGATTCCAACTCGCGGCTCCCTCGTCTCTCCGAAACAATAAACTCGCATTTACACCGGCCTCAAATATCGATCATGAAGCGGGGATCAAAGGCCGGATTGCAATCCTCGCCGGGCGTCCCGCGCGGATTGGCGATGACCTTCGTCTCCCCGATGAAATACATGCGGGTGTCGTGCACGTGACCGTGATGCCAGATCACGGCTCCGCTATCACGAACCAGCATGTCCAGGTTCGACGCAAGAAACGCACTTCTCGGATCCTCGGCAAATCGCTCCGGAATAGATCGTGCGCTCGGCGCAAAATGTGTGGCAACCAGTGTCTGCCCCGAGAACGGGACCTCAAGCATCTCCTGAATATAGCGCACGGAACGCCGGTGTCTTGCCAAAAGTGCTGGCTTCGTGAGCTCGTAGTTATCGAAAGCTTGATCATCCACAGGTCGATGATCGTCCGCGTCGACGTTGCCGCCGAACAGGGCGAAGTCGGACCAAAGCGTGCTTCCGATGATGCGCACGTGACCATGCAACGCCACCTCATCATCGAGGATTCGCACATGGCTGCCATCGGCGACACGACGCATATCCTCGATGAGCCCGAGAGCGCCATCGTCAAATTCGTGATTGCCTGGGACATAGAAAGTCGGAACGCCGAAAGCTTTCGCCCATTCGACGCCGGCCGTTCCGATCGCAATGTCGCCGGCAAGAACGACGAAATCGGCGCCGCCGGCGTCGGCCGGCATTGACGCGTATTCGAGATGCAGGTCTGAAAGCAAGAGGCCGCGCATGAGTCAACCTGAATGGAAGCGCGTCACGAAGGCGAACCCGAAGGGGAGAGCACTTCCTCTGCAGTTGCATCCGTGACGCGCCGCCCACAGTCGCCGATCAGGCATCGAGATCCTGCTCAGTGACTTCGCCCGCAAGCATTTCGCTGGCAATCATTCCTGCCTTGGCGCGAATTTGCGCTTCGATCTGGCTCATGATGTCGGGGTTCTCCCGAAGGAAGGTCTTCGAATTCTCGCGACCTTGGCCCATGCGCTGGCTGTTGTAGGAATACCACGCGCCGGCTTTCTCGATGATGCCAGCCTTCACACCGAGATCGATGATCTCGCCTGCCTTCGAAATGCCTTCGCCATACATGATGTCGAACTCGACCTGCTTGAACGGCGGCGCGACCTTGTTCTTGACGACCTTCACGCGGGTGAGATTTCCCGAGACCTCCTCGCCGTCCTTGATCGCGCCGATGCGGCGGATATCGAGCCGGACAGAGGCGTAGAATTTCAGCGCATTGCCGCCGGTCGTCGTTTCGGGGCTGCCGAACATCACGCCGATCTTCATGCGAATCTGGTTGATGAAGATCACCAGGGTGTTGCTGCGGGAGATTGCGGACGTCATTTTGCGCATGGCTTGGCTCATCAGGCGCGCATGAAGGCCGGGCAGGCTGTCGCCCATCTCGCCCTCGAGTTCGGCCTTGGGAGTGAGCGCGGCGACGGAATCGATGACGAGCACGTCGATGGCGCCTGTTCGGACGAGGGTTTCGGCAATCTCGAGCCCTTGCTCCGCGCTGTCGGGCTGCGAGAACAGAACGTCGTCGAGATTGACGCCAAGTTTCCTCGCGTATCCCGGGTCAAGCGCATGCTCAGCGTCGATGAAAGCGCAGACGCCGCCGGCGCGCTGAGCTTCCGCGATGGTCTGCAGCGCGAGAGTGGTTTTGCCGGACGATTCCGGGCCGTAGACCTCGACGATGCGTCCGCGGGGTAAACCGCCAACACCAAGTGCAATGTCGAGGCCGAGAGAGCCGGTGGAAATTGTGGCGATGTCCGTCAGTGCCTCGCTCTTGCCGAGACGCATGATGGAGCCTTTGCCAAAGCTCCGTTCGATCGACGTGATCGCCAGATCGAGAGCCTTGTCTCTTTTTGACCCTGCGTCGGGTGCGTCGACGGTGGCGGTAGAGGCGGCCATTTTTCACTCCAGTTGAACCGTGGTAGGCGAGATCTGCGCGCCAATGCGCCGACCGCAACATGACCGCCACCGATTAGGGAGCGAACGCCGTCCCGACTGCGAATTCCGCGTCCTCGAATTCCGTGACGGCCGCCATTGTCGATGTCATGGCCACGGGATCGCCGTGATCGCGAAGTTCGCGCGCCGCCTCACGAAACCGGGCCTGAGACATTTTCTGTCCGTTGATCGCCCAGACTTTTGGTCGCTGCGAAGTTGCCGGCGGGACGACTGCGGCACCGAAATCGTTGTGAATTTCGCCCCGAAGATTGAGATGGGTGATCTCGCCGTCCTCGCCGATCACGATGCCGCCCGAAGGCAACCCCCAGTCGTCGTCCTTCTGATAGGAGCCAGCCGGAAGAGACTTCAGGTCGATGGGCACTTCCTGATTTGCATCGCGATCCCAGACCACGAATTCCTCTCGTCCCAGCGCATCGACTTTCTGCCGAATGACGAGTCGTTCCGGGTCGAGTTCGGAAGCCGAGAGCGCGCCGCCGAATCCGTAGCCTTTAATCGCGTCGGACGTCAGCTGAGGCACCGGGGCTGGGTTCGTGCGAATGAATCTGCGCTTGAAGTCGGCCATATCGACGGACTTCGCGGTAGGTCCCGGGCTTTGGGCCGAGATATTCGCGCGCGTGCGATTGAGCTTTTCGAAATGGTCGCTCATGCTGTGGCCGAAAGCTGCGTTGAGCGCGGTCGCTTTCAAAGAGGGATGAACGAGCTCGGCGCGCGTGGAGAAGGTCGCATCGAGGATCGGAGCGCCCGGGACCGGCTTGCCGGGGACGATCAGCCTCTTGCCGTCCCGCCGCGCCTGCTCGATCATCGAGACAAGCTCCTTATGCGTCTCTGGGCATCTGCCCTCGACCCTGCCGATATAGCCGACGCCGTTGCGTTCGACATACGAGCTGCCGCGAAGCGTCGTCGGCATGGTGTAGTAGAGGTCGCTCCAGTCGCTGAAAATACGCGCGCCCGGCTTGCCCGGCATAAACGACAGCATCGCCTGGCGATAGTTTGCCGCGATCCGCTCTTCACGCGTGACCGGCCGGGGATATACCCGGCCAAGACCAAAGCGCTGTTGAAGGCTGCGGAAGCTGAGGCGCCGGTCAACCGCGGAGGCGAGTACGCGCTTCTGACTGATAGTGTCGATGATGTAGGTCACCGGACGGCTCTTGCCGTGCGCGCGCGCCTCGAGACGAAGCATGTTGCCGTTGAGCAAACCTTCCAGCGCGCTGGGCGTCGAGATTCTTACGGCCGCGTCGAACAGCAGCTTGAGGCGCCGCCGAGCTTCCGTGATCGAAAAGTCCTGGACAGCCCGCCTGGCCGCGATCTTCGGCTTCATTCCGGACGATCGGCTCTTCGCCGCCGGCCCGAAGGCTTCGAACGGGTTGCGTCGCGTCAAGGAACTTGAGGAAAGCAGCCCGCGGAGAACGGATGTGAAGCTGGGGCGAGAGGGCAGGGCGAACGCAGCCATAAAAAGGTCCTCTAAAGAATGGTCCCATCAGAACTGGCACCACCCGGTGCAAGGAACCATGCGGTATCACCCGCCCGCGAGTTCTCCATCGAGCGCGAGTTCGACCATTTGCTGCGCGGCCTTGAGCACGACCGCCTGCGCGACCATGGCGACATCGTCGACGCCGGCCGAGATGACAACCTTCTCGACCGCGGTCCCCTCGCGGTTGCCGAGAGTGATCGACTTGTATCGTTCTCTCGCCACCCAGAGATCACCGGACTTCTGCCTCTCGATCCGGACGTCGATGCCAAAATCCGGGAGCTCGAAATGTGCCGCGCCGCCTGAAACGATCTGGTGCGGCTGGATGCCGATCGCTTCAGCGCCGACGCGAAGCAGGGACAGCATCTGGCGGCCTTGCGCTTCGATCGAA
Source organism: uncultured Alphaproteobacteria bacterium (assembly GCA_903889655.1). Classification (GTDB taxonomy): domain Bacteria; phylum Pseudomonadota; class Alphaproteobacteria; order Parvibaculales; family Parvibaculaceae; genus Parvibaculum. The sequence goes on from CAISYL010000009.1 coordinate 12,645, forward strand.
CTCATAAGAGGACCCCGACTGTGTGGTTGCCATGTATTCCGCATGAATATTGTGCATATTCCCGCAGTTGGCAATTACAACATGTATATTCGACAGTATTACCCCGAAGTAAACAGGGTCTCACTTTTAGCCGCCGGACATTTCGCGAAGCAGCCTTGTAATGGTCGCGAGCTGACGTTCGACATAGACTTCGACCAGATATGATTTCAGCGAACCTTCGTTTTCGACGGTGTGATAGAGGCCGGCGACATCCAGAAACGTCTTCAGCGAGTGGATGTCGCTTTGACCGGCGATCTCCGCCAGGCGAAGCCGGACGCCCTGCACATCCATTCCCCGAAACTGCGCGACGTCGATCAGCAGGGCCGGGTTTCCCATATCGGGGTTAGTCCGCATATCGCTTTTCCTGCATGTCGGCGGCCGTGGCGAGGTGCTTCGGGACGAACCTGGCAGCGGTCAATAATTGCTTGTCGGTCAGTGGCTTCCCATTAACCTCCGGCAGCGCCGGAACGCCGGCCTCCCGCTCGTATTGTCTCAGCGCCGCAAGGCCTTCCTGAAGATAGGGAGACGCGCCGCGGAGACGTCGCCAGCCTTCCCTGAGAACGGGGCGAACCGTTTGATCCAAGGGGTAGCCGAGACAGATGGTCACAAATTCGAGCGCAACTATTTGCCTCATGATGTGAGGCAGCTCTTCGGCGTCGGCGCGCGCCAAAAGTGGCGCCAGATTTTCTATCGCCTGGCTGAGCTGACCGACTGTCTGTCCCAACTCCCTGGGCGACCGCGACGCTGGATCGTTGATGAAGTCGTTCCCGCGTTCGATGCCGAGGACGCCCAAAGTCGCCGTGGCGATGAGAAGCGCGCCGGCGCGATCGGAATCTGAAAGGAGCCACAGGTGCTCGAGAAATAGCTCGGAGCAACCTCTGACTGCTCGGATCAGGCGAATTTCGCGACCTATGAACACTGAGCCCTCTAATCAAGTATAGACGGCAATATTGACGATATGGCAGCAGAAAGCCATATGAAATACTTAGTCTCGCGCAACAAAAGGCACTTTGACTTTCGATGATTACAAGTCCGCTCGCGTTTGTGCCTTGCAGACATATTGGGCATCCTCCCGAAATTGGTGGTCACCGCTTCGGCGGCGTCCGCTGTGCCCTCGGAGGTGTCTGGTGTCCTCAAGAACGATATCGGTTATCGGTACGGCCGGCCGCGGCGAAACGGGCGCCCGGGTGACCCGGGATCTCTATGACGCGATGTACGCAGAAGTCCGGTCGACGGCGATGGAGTGGGGGGTCGACTCCGCGGTTTCCGGCGGCGCCGCGGTAGCCGACCATCTGGCGGTGCGGGGGTTCCTTGAAGGCGTTTTCAGTCGCCTGACACTCTTCCTGCCGGCCCGGTTCGAGGCTGGGCGCTTTATTCCAAATCCGGATATCCGGTTCAATCCCGGCCGCACGCTCACGCACTATCACGAGACGTTCTCCACGGCTTGCTCCCTGGATAGCTTGGCCGAACTGCGGCAGGCGATAGAAAAGGGGGCTCGCGTCGAGGTGCGCGAGGGATTTCACCGGCGCAACCTTGAGGTCGCCGCTGCCTGCAGCCACATGATCGCCCTCACATTCGGGACCGATCTGGCCTTCTCAAACGACACGGTAACGGGAGCCGGCCACTCCGGCGATTTCCTCGACCGGCATGAAGGCTTTCGACTCCACACTGCCGCCGGGCTCTGCGACGGCGGGACGGCTCACACGTGGGACGCTTGTTGGAAGGCCGACATCAAGAGGCACGTCAACCTGACATTCCTGGAGAGGTCGCTGAGCCTTCAATCCGCGTCGCCACAGCCATAGTCTCCTTTGCAGCGGGCCAATCTAGCCTCTGGCGACTGTCGTTCAGAGGGTAGTGATCATGTCCAGTAGGATGTCTGCAAGCGAGACGATTTCGGCTCAATTCGCTCTCATCATCTCAACGTTCTCCGCTCTATTCATCGAGAACAGAAACCTTGCGCCGGGCGGCGCCACTATCGCGAGCACGCCCCGAACCGAAGATTTCGTCAGAGGGCCAATGCGACAAAGCGCGGATCTCATGCGGGATCGACTGGAAAGCCTGCGCGAGGTCGTCGCCGAGACGATGTCGGAGGCGTCTCTCTCCGATGCCACAGAGGAAGATTTGCTGGCCGAGCTTGAGCGCCGGGGAACCGTCGTGCTCTGCGCAATGAACGCAGACGATTTCGCGCGCGCGATCGACGTTTCGCGGGATGACCTGAAGGCGATGGCGACGGATATCCGCACCGCGGTGGCGGAGTCGGACTTGCCCGCCGCCATCGAGAGCGTCGCATGGACCGCGGTGCACAGGGCCGCGCCGGCGAAACTGGGTGTTCGGTCATGAAGAGTTTCTCCCAGAGGATGATCGAAGCCGTCAATCGCGCGATCGATGCGGGCGTCTTTTACCAGGACGATTTCGTGCAGTTCGTCTTGGAGGCAATGGGAGGAGCCGATTGCGCGCCTGTATTGGTCGCGGACATCAAGGTCGCCGACTCGCCCGAGGCATTCCAGCGCAACCGCGAGGCCCGACTTGCCCTCGAAGCGAAAATCAGCGCATTGCCTCGCGGCTCTTACGCACTTCTGCGCGCGATCGGTGCGAACCAGAGGGAGTTCATCAGTACCTTCGTGTCCGATGGCTCGGGTGAACTGGGCATCGGGAAATCGTTCGAAGTCGTCAACACCGTTCCGACCGGCAGCGAAATCGTCGCCAGTATGATGCGCCACGAGATTTTTCTCTGCCGAAAGCGGGTCGAAGAAGAGCGTGCGATCGCTGCCGACCGGCAAGCTGTCATCGAACATGGGCTGCATGTGGGCGCCGAATACAAGACGCGTCTGCAGATTTCAGCGAAGACCTTCACGGGCGTTGTGATCGACGCCATCGAGGATGGCACTTTGCAATTGAAGCTTCGCATGCGCGGTTCCAGCAAACGCTGGACCACCAAAATGGGTGCTGTTTCCTTTCTGCATGGTCTGGCAAGGGGCGAAGCCATGATGTCGGCCGAAGAACGCGCAGCCGAAGTCCGGACGACGCCGGCGCCAGACGATGCGGCTCAAGAGGCGAGCCTGTTCACCTTCGGACGTTAGGGTTCCTTTGTGGCCATGCCTCATCCAACGTGCGTTGCCCAGTTCGATATCGATCGGGCCGCTCCGCGGTCCGATGCCAAACCGGCGGTGAAGGTTTCTTGCAGCGAAGGGGAGCAGGCTCCCTCGATCGAAAGCATGGAGCGCATCATGAACTTCACCGTTGCCACGGTAACCGGACGACTCGTCGCACTCGACGCGCCGACGATCGACGACATCAACGAGATCGACATCGCTAACAACCTGTCGCAAATCAATCGCTACAACGGAGCGACGAGACCCGAGTGCAGTTGGTCGGTTGCGGCACACTCCATCCTCGCGGCATATCTGGCGAAAGATCCGGACGTCTATCCCTATGCGCTGGTTCACGACGCGCATGAGGCATGGTGCTGCGACCTGATCAGCCCGCTGAAGAAATATCTTGAGCATCTCGTCGGACGTGACGTCGTCAAGCCCATGACGGATCGCTTCGACAAGCTCATCTCGGAGTATTTCGGCCTTCAATGGCCCTGGCCCGAGCACATTGCCCGCGCCGTAAAGCGGGCGGATATGCTGTCTTACTCTCTGGAGAAGAAGCTTTTTCTCGCGCCGACCCCGGAGTGGTCTTTCCAGTTGCCGGTCCCTCCGGAAGATGTTCCGGGCGACATTCTCGCTCTTGCCGGACGACCTGATGAAGCGCGCGAGTGGTTGCTGGGCGCGCTTCAGGATCTTCGGCTGCGTCACATGGCGGAGCCGGCGCTGGCTGCCGCCATGTGATCTTAGCGGCTACCGACCTCGAGTTTCGTGATCGCGTATTCGGCGGCGACTTGCGATCCATACCGGGCCGCGAGATATCCGAGGATTTCGATGGCCTGCTTCAGAGCGATCTGCTCGTCGTCGGGATCCTCATCGTCTTCGGGCAGATCTGTGCCGGCAAGAAGCAGTGCGACGGCGACGGAATCCATCCAGGAATATTTCGGCTCCCACTCTTCAATCGGCTTGGGATGACGGAATGCGCAGGCCGGATCAAACTGCGTCGGCGCGGTATATTGGCCGTCGAGTTCGTCGGCATGGTCGTCTGCGAAGGCATTGAGGGCTTCGACGCCGGCGAAGAGGATATCCCGGTTCGGAAACTCGACGTCTTCTTCGTCGGGCAGGTTTGCCTCTGCATGCTCGAGCACGAGATCGAGCGCTGTCGCAAAATCCATATCGTCGAGCGTTTCGCCGTCGCGCGTCACGTATCCCATGTCGGTTCCTTACTGGGCTTGGGATGGTCCGGTCTGGCCCGGCGCAAATTCGGGCCGAGCGCCGAGAAGAACGATACTATGACCAAATCCTTCCATTTCGTTGATTGCGGGCAAGATCGCCTCGTGAACCTCGGCCCACTTCAGCCCGCCAAGGCCGCAACCGAGCTGTGGCATCGCAATTTTCGTCGGAGCTTCGATCGCACGGCCGAGGGATGAAATCGCGCTGGCGAGAGCCGTGACACCGCTTGTCACCCACTCGAGCCGAGCCGGCGCCCGCCACGCATTTTTAGTCGCAATGTTGGCGACGACAATGCCTTTCGCTTCGGAAGGTCGCGCGATGAACACGCCGCCGGGCCGTAACGTGCCGTCGGCGCAGGCTTTCCGGTACGATGGAAGAATGGACGGGAACGCGCGCGCGAAGGCGAGGGCCAGACCGGCGCCCATAACACCCTGGCAGTTGACCGGGTTCACAAGCACGTTGGCTTGCATATTGAAGATGTCGCCGTCGGGTCGGTAGTCCGGCATCTGAAATGCTCCTTACAACGACAGAGAGATGGTGACAGAGGTGAAAATCTCAACGGCACTTGTAATAGGTGCAAGTGCGATGGGAGTTTTTCTTTGCTCGCGCAAATAATCGCTTGGCAGACATGGGAAAATCGCCCTACATCTTTTTAGCTGTCAGTGCTTCGGCGAATGCGAAGCCGGCGGCGCCCCAGTGAGGGGCATCGAATTCGAACACAGGAGCCACTATGGCTAAAGCTGCTGCTGCGAAACCGGCCACGGCCGCAACCATCCCGCTGTCGAAGCTCATCGCGGAACTTGCGGAGAAGCACGAGCTGTCGAAGAAGGCAGCCGCCGCGCTGTTCGACGATTTCGTCGAGCTCACGGTGAAGAACCTCAAGAAGGGCAACAAGGTCCGCATCACGGGCCTCGGCATTTTCCAGGTTCGCAAGCGCGCCGCGCGTATCGGCCGCAACCCGGCGACGGGCGAGCAGATCAAGATCAAGGCGTCGAA
>CAISYL010000010.1 GCA_903889655.1 uncultured Alphaproteobacteria bacterium
AACCTGCCCTACAACATCGCAACGCCGCTCCTCGTGCGCTGGCTCCAGACCGAGCCGTGGCCACCCTACTATGCGAGCCTGACGCTGATGTTCCAGAAGGAAGTCGCCGAGCGAATCGTCGCTCCGGCTGGCGGCAAGGCCTATGGACGCCTCGGCGTGCTGGCGCAATGGCGATCGCGCGCGCGCATGCTTTTCGACATTAACCGCAGCGCCTTCACGCCGCCGCCGGCGGTCACCTCCACGGTCGTCGAACTGATCCCCCGCCCGGAGCCGCTCGCTCCGGCCGATCCGGCGGTGCTGGAACGCGTCGTTGCCGCCGCCTTCGGCCAGCGCCGCAAGATGCTGCGCTCGAGCCTCAAATCGCTGACCGCCGATCCTTCAAGGCTGATCGACGAAGCCGGAATTAATCCCACGCAACGCGCCGAAGAGCTTTCGGTCGAGGAGTTCTGCGCGCTGGCCCGCGCCTATGCCGCGTCGCGCTGACAGGTTGTGGTGCGCGGTCCCGCGTGCCAGATTGCCAAAAACGGGCGACGGAGATCGCCCTTACGAGAGGACAGGAGCCCGTCATGAAATCCCAGGCCATTATCGATTACGGTCAACCGCTGCAGGAAGTCACGAGCGACACGCCGCAGCCGAAGGGCACCGAAGTGCTCCTCAAGGTGACGCATTGCGGCGTCTGCCATTCGGACGTCCATCTCCATGACGGCCATTTCGATCTCGGCGGCGGCAACAAGCTCGACGTGCGCGGCGGACGCAAGCTTCCCTTTACGCTCGGACACGAAATCGAGGGAGAAGTCGTTGCCATTGGTGACGATGCCGAAGGTGTGACGATCGGCCAGCGCCGCGTCGCCTTCCCGTGGATTGGCTGCGGCCAGTGCCCGACCTGCAAGCGCGGCGAGGAACAGCTCTGCAACCGCCCCGTCAATCTCGGCATTCAGGTCGCCGGCGGTTATGCGACGCATGTGCTGGTGCCGCATCCGCGCTATCTCATCGACTATACCGGCGTGCCGCAAGGTCTCGCCGCAACCTATATGTGCTCCGGTCTCACCGCCTACGGCGCGATGAAGAAGCTCGGCGACATCAGCCCGGAAGAACGGGTTCTCGTCGTCGGTCTCGGCGGCGTCGGCATGATGGGTCTGCAATTCGCCAAGGCGATGTCTCCCTCCGCGCCGCTCGCAGCCGATGTGGACGAACAGAAGCTGCAATCGGCGAAGGGCGCCGGTGCACACGAAGTCTACAATCCGAAAGACCCGGAAGCGCTGAAGAAGCTGCTCGCCGACACCAATGGCGGCGTGCCGGCGGCTGTCGACTTCGTCGGCTCCGAGGCCTCGTTGAAATTCGCGACCGGTGCCGTGCGCAAGGGCGGTCAGGTCGTCATTGTCGGCCTCTTCGGCGGCGGCTTCTCGATGCCGATCCCGATGTTTCCGATGCGCGCGATTTCGATCGGCGGCTCCTATGTCGGCTCGCTCGGCGAGACGCTGGAGATGATGGAACTGGTCAAGGCCGGTAAGATCGATCCGATCCCGGTGCAGGAACGTCCTCTCGCCGAAGCCTCGAAGACGCTTGATGACCTGCGCGCCGGCCATGTCCTCGGCCGCGTCGTGTTGAAGCCCTGATTTCCGGGGCGGACGGAGCGATCCTCCGTCCGCCTGTCCGCCTTTTGGGTCCGCCATCATGTCTCGTCCCGAACTTTCCATCAGCTTCCACAATTTCGAGAGCGGTTTCGTTCCCGCGAAATTCTCGCTTGTGCGCGGCCTCGCCGAGAGGTTCGACGTAAAGATCGAGACCCTCGGCAGGGACATCCAGTTCTTCAGCGTCTGGGGCAAGGACCTCATTCCGACCAGGAACAGGCCGCGCGCGCTGCGCGTCTGGACGACGGGCGAACCCTACGAACCGCGGCACATGCTCTACGATCTCCATTTCGGTTTTCTGCCGGAATCGTTGATGGGAAAGCGCTGGATCAGAAGACCCCTCTGGTCGACGATCATCGACTGGTGGGACGAGAGCTCGGCTTATTCACCGCAACGTCTGCTCGGGCCCAGACCCTACGAACCGCGAGAGAAGTTCTGCAATTTCATCTACACGAACCGAACCTCGTTTCGGACGGAATTCTTCGACCTGCTCGGCAAGCGCCGCAAGGTCGACAGCCTCGGCCGTGTACTGAATAATTCGGGAGGCCCATGCGTCGACAAGCTTGAGACGGTCGGCGAATATCAGTTCACCATCGCCTTCGAAAACTCTCTGTCGCCGGGCTACGTCACGGAGAAGCTGATCGATCCGCTTGCCGCCCGCTCCATCCCGATTTATTGGGGTGCGTCCGAGGCAAAGACCGATATCAATCCCGAAGCTTTCATCTTCGCCCGCGATTTTGAATCCTTCGACGATCTCGCCGATCACGTCATCAAGGTGAGTGAATCGCGCGAGGCTATGGAGCGGCTGGTCACGGCGCCGCTCTTCACCGGCGGCGCCGTTCCCGAGCAATATACCAACAGCTATTATGTCGACCGGATCGTCGAAGCTCTGTCGTCATCCCCCGGCGTGAGCGAACGCCATGCAATGAACGATACGCTGATCGCGGACCAGGCGATCTACGGAACCCGGCGGACCTCGAAGCAGCGCTTCCGCCAGAGCTTCCGCAAGAGGATGGACAAGCTCGCCCGGTTCCTCGCACGCTGAATCCGCAAATATTGATCGGCCTCAATGCCCGGCGCGCCGCGGCGACGCATGTTCGTGACCTCTCTCCCACAGGAGGACGCGATGAATATCCGCACAACTGCATTTCTGGGACTGCTCTTGCTTGCCTGCGCGACGCCGGCATTCGCCGGTGAGTCTTCGAGCCCCACGCCGAACGGCTGGTCGGGAGGCATGATGGGCCAGGGCTGGGGCGCCGGCATGATGGGCACAGGCTATGGACAGGGTCGCGGCGGTCCGGGCTGGATGATGGGTCAGGGCTGGGGCTCCGGCATGATGGGCGCGGGCTGCGGCATGATGGGCTATCGCAACGGCGATTCCGGCGCGGACTACGACAGCCACGTCGACGGGCGCGTCGCATTCCTCAAAGCCGAACTCAAGATCACCGACGCCCAGAGCAAGGTCTGGGACGACTACGCGAGTGCGATGCGAACAAATTCGCAGGTCATGATCAACATGCACAAACGGATGTATGAGGCGTTCCGGCAGAATAACGGTTCGGTCGTTCGCGTCCTCGATCTGCAGATCGACGGCATGAAATCGCACCTTGCATCTCTCGAACGGCTCAAACCGGCGACCGAGGCTCTTTACAAGGCGCTCTCCGACGATCAACGCAAGAAGGCCGACGAAATCCTGCCCGTCATGGGCTGCATGTGACGGTCGTCGAACGGGAGAGGCGCTAGAGCGTCTCTCTCAACTGTTTCACGAAATTCGACAGGCCGATGAGTCGGCGGCGGCGAAGCCTTTCCGCCTGCAGGATAGAACGAAGTTCAATGAAGGCCTGGTCGATATCGTCGTTGATGATGATGTAGTCGTATTCCTGATAGTGGCTGATCTCATCGGAGGCCTTCGCCATGCGCGACGCGACGACGTCGGCGGAATCCTGGGCTCGAGTCTTCAACCGTCGTTCGAGATCCTGTGCCGATGGCGGCAGCACGAAGACCTTGACGAGATCTTCATGCGCGACCTCGTCGATCTGTTGCGTGCCCTGCCAGTCGATGTCGAAGAGCACGTCGCGGCCCTGTGCCAGCGCCTGCTCGACCGGCGCTTTCGGCGTTCCGTAGTAATTGTCGAAGACCTTGGCGCTCTCGAGAAATTCGCCTCGATTGCGCATCAGTCCGAAATCCTCTGTGCTGACGAAATAGTAATCGCGCCCCTCGATCTCACCGGGACGAGGCCGCCGTGTCGTCGCCGAGACCGACATGGTGATCATCCCGTCGCTTTCAAGCAGCATACGCGACAGCGTCGTCTTGCCCGCGCCGGAAGGCGAGGACAAGGCAAGCATCAGGCCCCTGCGGCCGACATGATCTTCATTCGACATTCTGTATCTGCTCGCGCAGTTGATCGATCACCGCCTTCAACTCAAGGCCGATCCGAGTCAGGCTGACGTCGGCTGCCTTGGAACAGAGCGTGTTCGCCTCACGGTTGAATTCCTGCGTCAGGAAATCGAGCCTGCGGCCCGCGGGCTCCAATCCGGCGAAAAGTTCGCGCGCCTGCGCCACATGCGCGATCAGCCGGTCGATCTCCTCGCGCACATCCGCCTTCGTCGCAAGCAACGCCGCCTCCTGTGCGAGACGCTCTTCGGACAAGGACGGCGAAGCGCCGAGAAGTTCGGCGACCTGCGCCCTGAGCCGCGCGCGCATCGCTTCAATGCCGACGGAGGGCGACGCGGCGGCCTGCTGAGTCAGCCGCTCGATTTCACCGACCTGCTCGCGCAAGACCGTCTCAAGCCTCGCGCCCTCAACAGTACGAGCACGCGCCAGCGAAACGACAGCCTCGCCGAAAGACACGAGCACGAGCTTTTCAAGCTCCGCATGCTCTTCTTCGCTCTCCTCGCCTTCGCTGATTTCGAGAATGCCTTTCAGCGCCAGAATGCCCTCCGGCCGTGGCGGCATCAGTTCGATGCGCTGCTGGAGCGCCGCGAGGGCCGCGAGAACGGCGTCCATTGCTTCTTCATTGACGCGGAGAGGCGCCGCCGCGCGAACCCGGTCGATGGTCAGCGTCGCCTGCACATTGCCGCGCTTCAGATGCTTTGCCATCTCCTCGCGGAGCCGCGGCTCCAGCCCCTCGAAACCGGAAGGCAGACGAAAACGGACATCGAGACCCTTGCCGTTGACGCTCCGCAGCTCCCAATGCCAGCGCGTCAGGCCGGCTTCATTGCCGCTCTCGCCATCGGCGCGGGCGAAGCCTGTCATGCTGGTCAGCGGCATCTGGCGGCCTTTCTGGAATCACTTGAAGAAACAGAAGTATAGCAGCGGACGAAGCGCGCCGGGTTCAGCCGCCCGCCTGCTTTGGCGGGGCTTTCAGCGGAATGGCCGGCGCATCCTTGGCGGGCACTTCCTCGGCGGGTTTGGCCGGACTCTTCGCGGTCTTCTTTTCGACCTGCCGCCAATGCGAGACGTTACGGTCGTGCTCGGCGAGCGAACTGGAAAAGGCATGTCCGCCTGTGCCGTCGGCAACGAAATAGAGGTCGCCGGTCGCGGGCGGATTAAGCACGGCCTCGATCGAGGCCCGGCCGGGATTGCAGATCGGCGTCGGCGGCAGTCCGTCCACCTGGTAGGTGTTGTAAGGCGTCACCCGGTCGAGTTCGCTCTGGCGGATCGGCCGGCCGAGAGGCCCCTTCCCGCCCGTGATCCCGTAAATGATCGTCGGATCGGACTGGAGCCGCATCGATTTGCGCAGGCGGTTGACGAAGACCGCGGCGACCTTCGGTCGCTCCGAAGCCAGCCCCGTTTCCTTCTCGACGATGGACGCCAGTATGAGCGCTTCCTTCTGCGAGGCATAAGGAAGGTTCTGCGCGCGATGCGGCCATAGCTCGTTCAGAAGCGCCGTCGCCGATTTCTGCATGCGCTGGACAATCAGGGCCCGCGTCATGCCCTTGGAGAAATTATAGGTCTCCGGGAGCAGCGAGCCCTCGGGCGGCGTCGCAGGCGTCGGTCCCATCAGCACCGGGTCGGCGCTGACGATTTCCATCGCCTCCGAACTGGTCAGCCCTTCCGGCACGGTAATCTGGTGAACGATAGACTTTCCGGACCTCAGGATAAGGACGATATCGGCCATGCTGGCATGGGCGGGAATTTCATATTCGCCTGCCTTGAGTGCCCCAGACGCGCGGCTGAGGCGCACGCCGGTACGAAAGATCAACCTGTCGCCGAGCACATGCGCTTCGTAAAGCCGCTCCGTGATGCCGGAAAGGCCGAGACCCGGCGCAAGCCAGACGACGGTCGGCGTCTCAGCCGGCCCCGCCGCGTAAAACCGCCACTTGCCGTAAAGGAAAACGCCGCCCGCGATAAGGGCGACGACAATGGGCAGAAAAGTCAGAAACGTCAGCAGACGCCGGAGGAAACTGCGCCGGGGCCGCACTTCAAAGCGGCCCGGCGCCTCGTCGCCCGTGTTTTCTTCGTCGGCCAATCAATTGACCTTCTTCAACACCAGCGATGCGTTGGTCCCGCCAAAGCCGAACGAATTCGACAGGGCGTAGTTCACTTCCTTCTGACGCGCCTTGAGCGGCACCAGATCGAGTTCGGTCTCAACCTCCGGATTGTCGAGATTGAGCGTCGGCGGAAGGATGCCGTCGCGGATCGCGAGCATGCAGAAGATCGCCTCGACAGCACCGGCCGCGCCGAGAAGATGGCCGATCGACGACTTGGTCGAGGACATCGAGACCTTGCTCACCGCATTGCCCAGAAGACGCGTCACGGCACCGAGTTCGATCGTATCGGCCATGGTCGACGTGCCATGGGCATTCACATAGTCGATGTCGGAAGCGGAGATGCCTGCGCGTTTCAGCGCCATCTGCATCGAGCGGAAGCCGCCATTGCCATCTTCCGGCGGCGCGGTGATGTGATGCGCATCGCCCGACAATCCGTAGCCGACGACCTCGGCATAGATTTTCGCGCCGCGAGCCTTGGCATGCTCGTATTCCTCGAGCACGACGACGCCGGCGCCTTCGCCCATGACGAAACCGTCGCGATCCTTGTCATAGGGGCGCGAGGCGCGTTCGGGCGTATCGTTGAAGCTGGTGGAGAGAGCGCGGCAGGCGGCGAAGCCCGCGATGCCGATACGGCAGATGGCCGATTCCGTGCCGCCCGCGACCATCACGTCGGCATCGTCATAGGCGATCAACCGCGCCGCATCGCCGATGGCATGCGCGCCGGTCGAGCAGGCGGTGACGACCGAATGGTTCGGTCCCTTGAGGCCATGCTGAATGGAGACGTAGCCCGACGCGAGATTGATGAGACGGCCGGTGATGAAGAAGGGACTGACGCGGCGCGGGCCCTTTTCCTGCAGCGTGATCGCGGTTTCGGCAATGCCTTCGAGGCCGCCGATGCCCGAACCGATCAGCGTGCCGGTGCGCCACTGCTCTTCGTCGGTCTTGGGATGCCAGTTCGCGTCGTCCAGCGCCTGCGTGGCGGCGGCGACTGCAAACACGATGAAATCGTCGACCCGCTTCGATTCCTTGTGGTCCATCCAGTCATCCTGGATGAATGCGCCCTCGCCTTCGCGCGGCACAGGCATGGCAATCTTGCAGGGGAGATCGGAAACATCGAATTTCTCGATCGCACGCGCGCCGGACTCACCCTTGAGAAGCCGGTTCCAGGTTACGTCGACGCCGCATCCAAGCGGCGAAACCATGCCAAGTCCGGTAACGACTACGCGTCTCATATCGCTCCCTATTTCCCCCGTCGCCCGCCGCCGGAAACCTTGGGGCGGGGCCTCACTTGATACTCAAAGCAAGATTCGGCGAGACCTGACCGGGCGCGCCGGATCGGCAGACGTCGCGGAGCGGGGCGCGGACGCGCCCGACGCTCCGCAGTCCGGGATCAGGACTTCGCGTTCGCCTTGACGAACTCGATCGCGTCTTTGACGGTCAGGATCTTCTCGGCGGCATCGTCCGGGATTTCGACGCCGAATTCTTCCTCGAACGCCATCACGAGTTCGACGTTGTCGAGACTGTCCGCGCCGAGATCATCGATGAAGCTCGCGTTCTCGGTCACCTTGTCGGCGTCGACGCCGAGGTGCTCGACCACGATCTTCTTCAAGCGTTCCGCGATATCACTCATTTTAAGTCCTCAGATTCCCTGTTTTTGACCGGCTTCACGCCCCACTCCCCAAAGCCTCAGGCTCGAGGAAACAACGCGATCGAATTCGGCGGAAAGACTGCACCTCTTCTGGCCCATTTCAAGGCTGGATCGCAAGCCAAATCGAGGGGCCTAGGTAACACACTTTTCAGCATGGTGCCAGCAAAGGCACCCCTTTGAAACACGCCTCTAGCACACTGATTTTATTAACGTTTCCGCGACGGAAAAATACGCGGGCCTTCAGATCATCGCCATGCCGCCATTAACATGGATCGTCTGGCCGGTCACATAGGCGGCTTCGTTGCTGGCGAGAAACACCACCGCGGCTGCGACTTCGGGCGCCTCGCCGAGCCGTCCGGCCGGAATCGTCCCCATGATCTTGCCCTTCTGATCGTCGTTGAGGGCGTCGGTCATCGCGCTGCGGATGAAGCCCGGCGCGACGCAATTGGCCGTGATGTTGCGGCTCGCGACTTCCTGCGCCAGCGATTTCGTCATGCCGATCATGCCGGCCTTGGAGGCCGCATAATTGCCCTGCCCCGGATTGCCCATCACGCCGACGACGGAGGTGATGCCGATGATGCGGCCGAAGCGGCGCTTCATCATGCCGCGCAGCGAAGCGCGCGACAGGCGGAATGCGGCGGTGAGGTTGACGCGGATCACCTCGTCCCACTCCTCGTCCTTCATGCGCATGAAGAGATTGTCGCGGGTGAGGCCGGCATTATTGATGAGAATGTCGAGCGAACCCATCGCCTCCTCGGCCTGCTTGGGCAACGCATCGACCGCGGCGCCATCCGAGAGATTGCAGGGAAGGACATGCGTGCGCTCGCCAAGCTCGGCGGCCAATGCGTCGAGCGCCTCCTTGCGTGTGCCGGACAGTGCGACGACGGCACCCTGCGCGTGAAGGGCGCGCGCGATGTCGGAGCCGATGCCGCCCGACGCGCCGGTGACGAGCGCGTTCTTGCCTGTGAGGTCGAACATATGGGTTCCCCGACTTAAAGTGTTTTCAGAAGAGCTTCGACATCCGCCGGCGTGCCTGCCGCGGAAATCTCGGGCTCCTGCGCGATACGTTTGACCATGCCGCTCAAGGCCTTGCCCGCGCCGACTTCGACATAACGCGAGACGTCCTGCGACTCCATATAGAGCACGCTCTCGCGCCAGCGAACCATGCCGGTGACCTGACGAACGAGCAAGTCGCGGATGGTCGCGGGATCGGCGACGCGGGACGCGGTGACATTGGCGACCAGCGGCACGGACGGCGCCTTGATCTCGACCTGCGCCAGTGCCTCGGCCATCTCGTCGGCGGCCGGCTGCATCAGCGCGCAATGGAAGGGTGCGCTGACCGGCAGCAGCATGCTGCGCTTCGCGCCCCTGGTCTTGGCGATCTCGATGGCCCGCTCGACGGCGGCCTTCACGCCGGAGATGACGACCTGACCGCCGCCATTGTCATTGGCCGCCTCGCAGACCTCTCCCTGCGCCGCTTCCTTCGCGATCTCGGAGGCCACGTCGAACTCGACACCGAGCAGAGCCGCCATGGCGCCCACGCCGACCGGCACCGCGCGCTGCATGGCGAGGCCGCGCCGCTTCAACAGGCGGGCCGCATCGGAAATCGTGAAACTGCCGGCCGCCGCCAGCGCCGAATATTCGCCGAGCGAATGGCCAGCGACGAAAGCCGCCTTGTCGGCGAGCTTGAAGCCGCCTTCCTTCTCGAGCGTGCGCATGACCGCGAGGCTGACAGCCATGATGGCCGGCTGGGCGTTCTCGGTGAGCGTCAGGTCTTCCTGCGGGCCCTCCCACATCAGCTTCGAGAGCTTCTGGCCGAGCGCGTCGTCGATCTCCTGAAAGACCTCACGGGCCGACGCAAAAGCCTCGCCCAGCTCCCGGCCCATGCCGACCGCCTGCGATCCCTGCCCCGGAAAGATGAAAGCCCTGCTCATCGACGCTCCCTGCCCTTGTATCCGGCCCGATTCCGGCCCGTTTTGCCGCGCCAAGAGATACCGGCTGAGAGGGGCAAGTCAAGGCGACCTCTCCCCATGGAACTGGCCGCTGTATCCCGCTGCAGGTTGTGCGGATGGAAAAGATGGTCATCGAAGGCCGCCCGGATCAATCGCATATCTCGGCCAGCCTCCCCGCTTCGCACATTACAACTTTGTGCGCCTGCACAAGAGCCCTGCAGACAACTCCAGCGATGGCCGCGGGGATTTCTGATAACCTCTGGTCGCTAGAGAGGTTGGTAGTGCGGAGGTCAATTTAAGGGATCGGAACAATGGGCAACTATTCAGTTCAGCTTCAGGACAAGGCGCACAAACAGCCTATGCGGGAGGAGACATTCCCCGATTTTAGTGCGCTATTCGCTTTCGTGAGTAAATTCGATAAGAGCGGCCCAGATGGGATCAACATCCATCTGCCAGCTTCGTCTTCAGACGACGAACGTGACCGCATCATAGCGCTCGGTTTCATGGCAAATTAGGACACTACCTCTCCCCATTCGCCCCTTGCTTTCACTCGGACTTTCCGTATATTGCGCCGCTTCTGAAGGTCTCGGCTGGAGGCTGAACGGCGCACCGTGCCCGAAGGGTACGGCAGGGAGAAATCCCGGGCTCCGGTGTCTCCGCTTCTTTGGTGGTCCTTTCGAGCCTTTTCGGGGCTCAAAGGGGGCTTTGCGCCGGGGCTGGATCATAGAGTTAGGAAAAGGCTCAATGGCTCTTTACGAGCATATTTTCATTGCGCGTCAGGACGTGACGCAGCAACAGGTCGAGGCGCTCGTCGAGCAGTTCTCGAACATCCTCAAGGAAAACGGCGGTTCCGTCGCGAAGACCGAATATTGGGGTCTGCGCAATCTCGCCTACAAGGTGAAGAAGAACCGCAAGGGCCACTACGCCCTTATGAACATCGACGCTCCGTCGGCGGCCGTGGCCGAGATGGAACGTCAGCAGGGCATCAACGAAGACGTGCTCCGCTTCCTCACCACCCGCGTCGAAGAGCATGAAGCCGGCCCGTCGGCCATGCTCCAGAACCGCGGCAGCCGCGACGAGCGCGGCGGCAGCGGTGGCCGTGGCGACCGCTTCGACCGTGGCGACCGTCCGCGCGGCGAGCGTTTCGACCGTGGCGGCGATCGTGGAGACCGTCCCCGATTCTCGCGCGACCGCGACGAAGCTGCCGCAACGACGGAAGGGAGTGACGAATAATGAGCACCTCAGCAGCCCCCGCACGCCGGCCCTTCTTCCGCCGCCGCAAGACCTGCCCGTTCTCCGGTGCCAACGCCCCGAAGATCGACCACAAGGACACGAAGCTCCTGACGCGCTACGTTTCCGAGCGTGGCAAGATCGTCCCGAGCCGCATCACGGCCGTGTCCGCCAAGAAGCAGCGTGAACTCGCCCGCGCCATCAAGCGCGCGCGCTTCCTCGCTCTCCTGCCCTACGTCATCGGCTGAGCCCAGAAAAGGAGAGAGACATGCAAGTCGTACTTCTGGAACGGGTCGAAAAGCTCGGTCAAATGGGCGATGTAGTGAAGGTGAAGGACGGGTTCGCCCGCAACTTCCTGCTGCCTCGCAAGAAGGCGCTCCGCGCCACCAAAGAAAACATGACGCGTTTCGAGTCGCAGCGCGCGCAGCTCGAAGCCCGCAACCTCGAACTGAAGTCCGAGGCCGAACAGGTCAAGGCAAAGCTCGACGGCCAGACCTTCGTCATCCTGCGTCAGGCTGGCGAAACCGGCCATCTCTACGGCTCCGTCAACGCCCGTGACATCGCCGATGCGGCGACCACTGGCGGCTACTCGACCAACCGCAACCAGGTCTCGCTCGACCACCCGATCAAGACGATCGGCCTCCACGCGGTCCGCGTCGTCCTCCACCCCGAAGTCTCGTCGACGATTTCGATCAACGTCGCCCGCTCCGAGGAAGAGGCCGCGCGCCAGGCTGCCGGTGAAGATCTCACCCGCCGCACCGATGAGGAAGAGGAAGAGATCGAGGCCGCCGAGTTCTTCGAA
>CAISYL010000011.1 GCA_903889655.1 uncultured Alphaproteobacteria bacterium
GTGGATGGCCCGGTCAAGCCGGGCCATGACGTCAGAAAATCAGGGACGGGCCGATGGACTTTTCATTCTCAAAAGCCGACGAAGAGTTCAGGCTGATGGTGCGGGACTTCTTCGAACGGGAATATCCGCGCGACATCGTGGAGAAGATGGCGCGGGGGCATTCGCCATCGAAGGCGGATTATCAAAAGTCGGAGCGTGCGCTGTCCGCCAAAGGCTGGCTCGCCGTCAACTGGCCGAAGGCCGATGGCGGCACCGGCTGGACGGCCAACCAGAAATACATTTTCGACGAGGAGCTCGAACGCGCCGGCGCGCTCAATGTCGTGCCGATGGGCCTCCTCTATGTCGGCCCCGTGATCTATACCTTCAGCACGGAGGAACAGAAGAGGCGCTGGCTGCCCGGCATTCTCGACAGCACCACCTTCTGGGCGCAGGGCTATTCGGAGCCGGGCTCAGGCTCCGACCTTGCTTCGCTCCAATGCGCGGCGGTGCGCGACGGCGACGACTACATCGTCACCGGCACGAAGATCTGGACGAGCCTCGCCCAGCATGCCGACTGGATCTTCTGCCTGCTCCGCACCGACAATTCCGGCAAGAAGCAGGAGGGCATCACCTTCCTCTGCATCGACATGAAGACGCCGGGCATTGCGGTGAACCCCATCATCACCATCGACGGCAAGCATTCGCTGAACAGTGTCACCTTCGAGGATGTGCGCGTCCCGGTTGCGAACCGCATCGGCGAGGAAGGCAAGGGCTGGACCTATGCCAACTATCTCCTCGGCCACGAGCGCACCTCCTACGCCCATGTTGCAGGCAAGCGGAAGCAGCTCGCGGACATCCGCATGACGGCCGAGAACGTCGAGGCTGACGGCGCGCGCCTCATCGACGATCCCGCTTTCCGGGTGAAGCTCGCCGATCTCGAAACCCGGCTCGATGCGCTCGAACTCACCGTGCTGCGCACGCTCGCCTCCGTTGCCGAAGGCGGGGCACCCGGAAACGAATCCTCGATCCTGAAAGTGATCGCGACCGAACTCGCGCAGGACATTACCGAACTCGGAATGGAGGCCTTCGGCCCCTATGCACTACCCGCCTTTCCGGATTCGGCGGCGCCGCTCTGGACCGACAATGCACCGCTGCCGCCAGGCGCGGCACCCGCCGTTGCCCGCTATCTCGGCGCCCGCGCGCAATCGATCTATGGCGGATCGAATGAGATTCAGAAGAACATTCTCTCCAGGCGAATTCTGGGCCTATGAGACGTCGTCGCGAAGCTGATTTTAATAAAGCGAGTTATATTTATTCTATGGTGAAATGATTATTACTGTATTCGCGGAAATAATTTTTCATCACATAAGTATGTGACTTGAATTTCATTCGCACACTGAAATATCCTTTTCCCGGCGATAGTGAAAATCGTTCGCCATACGTATATTTCATGCAAGGGTAGCTTGGGGGGCTATGCTTATGGATGTCATGCCGCGATTGAGGCAGACGGAACTGTTGGTCACCGGACTTTTCCATTGCGCGGGGGTTTTGCTCGACCGACTGGTGGAAAATGGCCTTATCGAACGCGTAGAGATCGATGCGGCGCTCCAATCCGTCGAGGACAGTTCGTTCGCCGATCAGTACATGGAGATTTACCCCGACGAGGAGTCTCGCCGATGGCTCGCCATGCCCGCGCGCATCTTGCGAGTCATCAATGAACTCGGCGGCAACGGTCGCGTCATGAAGACGGACGAACTGCGCGAGATACTGAACTTCAAACAGGAGTTCTGAGAAGCCTAACCCTTGTCGCGCATCTGCCGTCCACCGATGAAATGCATGTGGAGGTGGTAAACGGTCTGCGATCCTTGGGGGTTTGTGTTGATGACGATGCGGAAGCCGCTGTCGGCAACGCCGCGTTCGCGCACGAGCTTCAGCCCGAGCTGGACCATTTCGCTGACCACATCCGGCGGCGTTTCAAGTATCGACGTGTAGCGATGCTTCGGGACGACGAGGAAATGCACCGGCGCGACCGGATTGATGTCATTGACCGCGAAAGCATGCTCCGTTTCGCCGATCCACTTCTGATGCGGAATGCCCTCGAAGGGCGACGGCTTCGAAAGGCTCTCGACCTTGATCTGCGGCAGCTTCCACTCGGCGACCTTCCAGTAAATTTCGCCGATCGGATCGAGTTGGCCGATCGCGAAAGCGATCAGTACCGCCGCCCATATTCTCCAGTTCTTCCACATATTGCCCTCCCGAATCTGACCTCGCCCCAGTCTATTTGACGAGGGCGGCCGGCGGCCCTAAATTTCTCATGACCTCGGTCGCACATATCCTCCGCGCGACTGGCGATATGAGATGGGCAACCATCGGGGAGCGCGGAGACCGATCTACCAGCCGATCGCCTGGGCAGCACATGAGAATGCTGGCCGGGCATTTTTGTTTTTGGCTGTCGAAAGGAAAGATCATGAGCGATGCGGCGGAACGCACCAGACTCGCGCAATCGGATAACGACATCTATCTCGCGCTGAAGGGCGAGGAAGCCCGCCAGCGCGCCGGGCTCGAACTCATCCCGTCGGAGAATTACGCCTTCCCCGAGGTGCTGACGCTTCTCGGCTCGGCTTTCACCAACAAATATTCCGAGGGCTATCCGGGCCGGCGCTATTACGGCGGGCAGGACTACACCGACCGTATCGAGACGCTGGCCCGCGACCGCGCCCGGGCGCTCTTTCGTGCCGAACATGCCAACGTCCAGCCGCTGTCGGGCTCACCGATGAACCAGGCAGTCTATCTCGGCCTTCTCGAACCCGGGGATACGATACTCGCGATGGATCTCTCCCATGGCGGGCATCTGACGCATGGCGCCCCGGTCTCGCATATGGGCCGGCTCTTCAACTTCGTCCGCTACAAAACTGATCCCGCGACCGGCGCCATCGACTTCGATGGGTTGCGGAAGGTTGCCCGCGAGACGAAACCGAAGCTCGTCGTCTGCGGCTATTCCTCCTATCCGCGCGACTACGACTATGCCGATTTCAAGCGCGTCGCCGACGAGGCCGGCGCGCTGACCATGGCCGATGTTTCTCATATCGGCGGACTGATCGCCGCCAACGTCATGCGCAATCCACTCGATGCCGGCTTCGACGTGATGACCACGACCACGCATAAATCGCTGCGCGGCCCGCGCGGCGGGCTGATCCTCTGCAAGGAGGCCTTCGCGAAGAGGATCGACGCGTCGGTTTTCCCGGGCCTTCAGGGCGGCCCGCATATGAACCAGGTCGCGGCGGCCGCGACGACGTTCCGCCTCGCCGCCATGCCGTCATTCCACGATTACGCAAAAGCCGTGCTTGCAAATGCGAAGGCGCTCGCCGCTGCCCTGACCGCGCGGCAGGCAAGGCTCGTCACCTCCGGCACCGACAATCATCTGATGGTGATCGATACCGTGGCGAGCTTCGGCCTCGATGGCGCCAAGGCGCAGGAGGCGCTCGACCGCGTCGGCCTCACCACCAACAAGCAGGTGATCCCCGACGATCCCAATCCGCCGATGCGTCCCTCGGGCCTGCGTCTCGGCACGCCGGCGGCGACCGCGCGCGGCATGGGCGTGAACGAGATGGAGGAGATCGCCGCGATCATCGTGGAAACGCTGACCTCCGGCGGCGACGCCGTCGCCGAGGCACGGCTCGCGAACCGCACGCGGACGCTCACGGCGCGATTTCCCGTGCCGGGGCTCTGACGGCTAGGACCTCACACGCTCGGCGATGGCCATGGCCGCCGCCGGGTTGCGTTCCTTCGCGCCGCTGATGACATAGAGAAAAACATCCCGGCCGGATTTGCGCGGCTTCGGCGCGGCCACGGTTTCGAGATCGTCCGGCACGTCGCCTGCCGCCCAGATGCGCGCACGCGTGGCCCATTTGTCCAAGGCCTTGCCGGAATAGCCTAGCTTCTCCTTTGCGCTGGTCCCCATGATGCGCGCATAGATGAAGGACGCCGTCGCATCGGCGATCTGCGGATAATCGGCATCCGCATCGGTGACGGTGGCGACGCCATGCTCCCGAACGAGGGCGACGAAATCCGGCGTCTTGAAACTCTCATGCCGCACTTCGACGGCATGCCGGATGGTCCGGCCCTCGACGCTCTTCGGCAGCAGCTTCAGAAAGCCTTCGAAATCCTCCGGGTCGAATTTCTTCGTCGGCATGAACTGCCAGTTGATCGGTCCGAGCTTGTCGCCAAGCCTGAGCAAACCGCTTTCGATAAACCGCTCGATCGAGGAGCCGGCCTCGGAAAGAATGCGGCGGTTCGTCGTGAAGCGCGGCCCCTTCAGCGAAAAGACGAAGCCCTCCGGCGTCTCGTCATGCCACTTCTCGAAGCTCTCGGGCTTCTGCGATCCGTAATAGGTGCCGTTGATCTCGATGGTCGCCAGCTTCGACGACGCATATTCGAGTTCGCGCCGTTGCGCGAGACCTTCTGGATAAAACGTGCCGCGCCAGGGTTCGAAGACCCATCCCCCTATTCCGACCCTTATGTGCGACTTCGGCATGAAATCTCCGATGTGACCGTGGCGGGGCACGTGAGCCTTTGGCAAAGGCCCATATTGCGTCGAGTTCATGAAAAATAGGCCGCTATGCCTTATATGAACAGCGGTAGGCGGAGGCGAAATACGAAAAGGAATTCCCTCATGGATATAGGTTTTATCGGACTGGGCCAGATGGGCCGCGCGATGGCGGCCAATCTCGTCAAGGCGGGACACAAGGTCCGCGTCTGGAACCGCTCGCGCGGCCCGGTCGACGAGCTTGTGAAGCTCGGCGCGACACCGGCCGCCACGCCCGCCGACGCGTTTCGTGGCGATGCCGTCGTGACCATGCTGGCGAACGACGCCGCAGTGCGGGACATCATTCTCGGAAACAGGCTTCTCGACGGCGCGCGCGGCACGGTGCATGTGAACTGCGCGACGATTTCGGCTGCGCTGGCCCAGGAGCTGACCGGCCTTCATGAAGCCGCCGGCATCGGTTATGTCGCGGCGCCCGTTTTCGGCCGGCCGGACATGGCGGAAGCCGGCAAGCTCAACGTCGTGGTCGCCGGCAAGCCCGATGCGGTGTCCCGCGTCGCGCCGCTCTTCGACGCGATCGGCCAGAAGGCGTGGCCGCTCGGCGACGATCCCGTGCGCGCCAACGTGCTGAAGATCGCCGGCAACTTCATGATCGCCGCCGCCCTCGAAACCATGGGCGAGGCGACCGCGCTCGCCAGAGCCTATGGCGTCGAGACCGCTGCGTTTCTCGACATCCTGACGAACACGCTTTTCGCCTCGCCGGTCTACAAGGGCTATGGCGCGATCATCGCCGAAAAGCGCTACGAGCCTGCGGGCTTTCCCCTGCCGCTCGGCTTCAAGGATGTCGGCCTCGCGCTCGCCGCGAGCCAGGACGCGCATGTGCCGATGCCCTTCGCGGGTGTGCTGCGGGACAGCTTCCTCGACGCACTGGCACAAGGCAGCGCGGAGAAGGACTGGGCCTCCATCGCCGAAGTCTCCCACCGCCGCGCCGGTCTCGACCGCAAGAGCTAGGCGCCGAGCAAGGCGACGAATTCGCGCTGCGTCAGCGCGCGATATTCCTTCATCAGCCTGTCGCCCTCCTTGCGATCCACCGCGATCGCAAGGCGGACGGCGGCGCCCGTCAACTGCATCAGCAAAAAACATCCGACCTCGAAGCGCGCCAGCTCGCGCTTCGGCACCAGATGCTTCAGCGCATCGAAGACCACCTTGCCGTTCACCCGGCTATCTTCGATGTCGAGCACCTGCAACGTCTTGTCGGACTGGATCGCCGACCAGATGTCGCGCACGTCGGGCTCCGTGATGAAAAGCGCATAATATCCCTCGAGCAACTGGTCCACGCGGACGCGCGCCTCTTTCGTCGTCTTGATGCCGGCAAGGCTTTCCTTCAGTCCTTCGCGCACCCTCTCCATGACGCGCAGCGCCAGCATGCGGAGGATCGCGGGCTTGTCCGGAAAATACTGATAAAGCGAACCGATGGGGACGCCTGCCCGGGAGGCGATCTCGCTCATGCGCACCGCATCGCTGCCCGTCTCCGTGATGAGCTCGGACGCGGCGGCAAGAATGCGCTCGACCCGTTCCTTGGCGCGGTCCTGCGTGGGTTTTCGACGGATGACGGCTTTCCCGGCCATTCTCTCTCCGATTTTTCTTGCCTCAAACAAATGTGAGGGATTATCATTTTCATAATATGAGGATTCCTCACATTATACAAGGGATAAGTCATGGCGGATATCGGACGGGTTTGTGTAGTCGGCGGCGGTCCGGCGGGGCTCGCGCTCGCGCGGAGCTTTCTCGCGCAGGGCATTCCCTTCGACGTCTATGAGCGCCACTCCGATGTCGGCGGATTGTGGGATCAGAACAACCCCGGGTCGCCCGTCTACAACTCGGCGCATTTCATCTCATCGAAGACGCAGTCGCATTATCACGACTTCGACATGCCGGAGGACTATCCGGACTACCCCTCGAACAAACAGATCCTCGTTTACATGCACGCCTTCGCCGACACTTACGGTCTGCGGCCTCACATTCATTTCAATACGGAGGTGAAGGAAGCGGTCCCGGAAAACGGAGGCTGGCGCGTCACCCTCTCGACCGGCGAGACGAAGCAATACGCATCGCTTGTCTGCGCCAACGGCACCAACTGGCACGCCGTGCTGCCGACCTATCCCGGCACCTATACCGGCGAGATGCGCCACGCCCAGAGCTACCGTTCGATGGACGAGTTCAAGGGCAAGCGTGTGCTCGTCATCGGCGCCGGCAATTCCGGTTGCGACATCGCCTGCGACGCCGCCCAGGCCGCCGACAAGGCCTTCATCAGCATGCGGCGCGGCTATCATTTCATTCCCAAGCATCTTTTCGGCATGCCGGCGGATGCCTTCGCGGCCTCCGGCCCGCAATTGCCGATGTGGCTCGAGCAGCGCGTCTTCGGCGCGATGCTGCGCATCATCAATGGCGACCTGACGCGGCTCGGTCTTCAGAAGCCCGACCACCGCATCTTCGAAACGCATCCGATCCTCAACACACAGCTCCTGCACTTCCTGGCGCATGGCGACATCAAGGCGAAACCCGATATCGCGCGCTTCGACGGCAAGACGGTCCATTTCAAGGACGGCACCTCGGAGGAAATCGATCTGGTGCTCTGCGCCACCGGCTATGCGTGGAAAGTGCCTTATCTCGATCCGAAGAATTTCACCTGGAAGCACAGCAGGCCGGATCTCTACATGAATCTCTTCAGCCGCGAGACGCCGAACCTCTATGCGCTCGGTTTCATGGAGACCAATGGCGGCGCCTACAAGCTCTTCGACCAGATGGCCGACCTGATCGCCCGCACCATCGTCGCCCGTGCGAAGGGCGGCGCGGACGCTGCGGCCGTCGACAAGCTGATCACCACCGACAAGCCGGACCTCACCGGCGGCATCCATTTCGTCGGCTCGGATCGTCATGCGACCTATGTCGAGATCGCGGCGTATCGCAAGCACATGAATGTGATCCGCAAGCGTCTCAGCTGGCCGGACCTTACCGAAGGATGCTTCGACAGGCTGCGCGTGACGCCGAAAAAGAAAGAGGCTGCGTGATGGCAAGGAAGGCTCTCATCACCGGCGGCGGCGGCGCCATTGCCGAGGAGATCGCAATCCGCCTCGACAAGCGCGGCTACGATCTGATCCTCGCCGACATCAACGAGGCGCGCATGGCGGAGGTGGCGAAGCGGCTATCGCGAACGCCGCTGACCATCCGCGCGGACCTGTCGACCAAGGAAGGCACCGCGGCGCTCGCCTCCTCGATCGAGCGAGATCACAGCGACCTCGCGCTTCTGGTCAACAATGCAGGCTATGTCGAGCCCGGCGACATCGACACGCTTGCACCCGATATTCTCGACCGGCACATCTTCATCAACCTGATTGCGCCGATGCAGCTGACGCGGGCGGCCACGCGCATCATGCGGCCGCGCAAGACGGGCGACATTCTTTCCATCGTCTCGATGGGCGGCATCATCGCGCTGCGCGGCAGCGCCGCCTATGCCGCGTCAAAGTTTGGACTGCGGGGTTTCCAGACCTCCGTGCGCTCCGAACTTGCCGGAGACGGGGTGCGGGTCATGGGGGTCTTCCCAAGCGGCGTCGACACGCCGATGCTGCGCTACGAAGCGACACACGACGGATCGCCGCTCAATTTCGTCGGCACGGTCTTCACGGCGGCGCAGGTGGCCGACGCCTGCATGAAGGCGCTCGATACCGGCAAGCTGGAAACCTACGTGCCCTACAGCGACAGCATCACGTCGCGCATCGCCGGCGCTTTCCCCTGGATGATCGAGAAAATCCTGCCTTACTTCGAGAAGTCCGGCGAAAAGGGCCGCGCAAAATTCCTCGCCGAGCGGGGCCTGAAACCCCTCAAGTAATCGCCGCGCCGCCGTCGAGATAGGTCACCATGCCGGTCGCGAAGGGCGTCTCCATGAAGAAGGCGATCTGAAGCGCCACATCTTCCGGACGGCCGATGCGCCGGACGGGAAGACGCGCGGCGATACTCTCGAGCGTCTTGTCGCGCGCCGCGCCCAGCCCGTCCCAGACGGGCGTGTCGATGACGCCGGGCGCGACCGTGTTGACGCGGAGCGGCGCGAATTCGACCGCGAGACCGCGCGTCAGTCCCTCCAGCGCCGCATTGATCGCCGATTGCACGACACGTCCCGGCGCCGGACGCTGCGAAAAAAGCCCGCCGACAAATGTCAGCGTCCCACCCTCGGCGAATGTCGCGGCGCGGGCGACGCGATAAGCGCCCCAGAATTTCGCATTCATCGAGGCTTGCGCCACGGTGACCGAAATCTCGCGCACCGGCCCCGCCGGCAGAGCCGCCGCCGTCACCACCACGTGGTTCCAGATCGCCCCATCGGCGAAAAAACCCTCGACCGCCTCGTCGCCGGTGACGTCGAGGACGCGGCCCACGGCACCGTGGCCGATCGCTTTCGCGGCCGCGTCGAGCTTTGCCTGGTCGCGCGAAGCGATGGTGACCGCCGCGCCCCGCGAGGCCGCAAGCTCGGCCGTCGCCCGGCCGATGCCGGACGAACCGCCCACGACCAACACGCGTTGTCCTTCAAATCCGGCCATCGGCGTCTCTCCCCTTCGTTGACGTGAACATGCTAGCGCGGAAGACGCTGCAAAGTCAGCGCCGCGTCACAACGATGAAGAGCCGCGGAAAACGCAGCAACACCTTGCCGTCGCGAAGCGGCGGATAGGCCTTGGCGATGCGGCTGACATATTCGGCGAGATAGGCCTCGCGCTGAGCCTCGTTCAACGGTTCGAGCCAGGGGCGAAGC
The DNA here is from genome assembly GCA_903889655.1 of uncultured Alphaproteobacteria bacterium. Classification (GTDB taxonomy): domain Bacteria; phylum Pseudomonadota; class Alphaproteobacteria; order Parvibaculales; family Parvibaculaceae; genus Parvibaculum. Next base: position 9,324 of record CAISYL010000011.1, read on the forward strand.
CCCGTCCCCTTGACCCATTCGGCGATTGCCGCCGCATCCGCCAGCGGGTGATTGTAGATCGTGTGCCAGATGTCGATACGCGACGCGAACGGTTCCAGCAGATCGTAATAATGCGACGGCGGCGGCAACAGCGCCCGGTTGACGCTGTGTCCCTTGTAGGCCTCCGCCCACGGTCCGGATTGCGCCACGTCCCGCATCGCCCTGTGAGAGGGCTCGTCGAGATTGTCGGGCATCTGCAAGGCGAGCACACCGCCAGAGGCGAGCGCCTCGAGAAGCCGCACCAGCACCGCGTCATGATCCGGTACCCACTGGAAGATCGCATTGCCATAGAGCAGGTCGACCGGCGCCGACGGCGTCCATGTCGCGATATCGGCCTCGAAGAAGTCGATCTCAGGCAGCCGCTTTCTCGCGGCGATCAGCATTTCCGGCGAGCTGTCCATCCCGACGGTTTTCGCATCGGGAAACCGTTCGATCAGAAGCTCCGTCGAATTGCCGGGCCCGCAGCCGATATCGACGACCTGCCGCGCGGCGGCGAGAGGAACCCTGTCGAGAAGATCGCGGGCGGCGCGCGTGCGTTCGTCCTCGAACTTCACATATTGGCCGGCAGACCAGATCGCCATCGTCGCCTCCCTGTAAAGAGTTGACAGACTATCTGCGCCCGAGGCGGGCAATGGTCAATAAGGGTTTGATTTTATTAATGTCATCTTTTGACAAATCCGACCGGCGCGAATTTGTACAATTGTCACGCCTGTCACGAGATGCCCATGCCTCCGGGTCATTCCCCCGAAAGCATGGGCCTTGAAGCTCAACGCCCAAGCCGCGTCTTCAGCTTTTCCAGCAACATGTTCCTTGCCCGGAAGATATATTCCGCAGGCGAGATCGTGACCGCATCGGCGCCGAGTTCGCGGAGCCGCGACGCGACGGCATGGAGATGCTCGCGCGGGCAGAGAACGGAATTCTCGACACCCTCGCTCATGCAACCGAAATCGCGCTTGAGCACCACGGCAGCCGAGGCGGCGTCGAGCAATCCGCCCCGCGCGGTCACGATGACGTGGCTTTCGGCAAAGCGTCTCGCATCGATCCGGTCGAGCACGGTGCTTGCGGCAGCGAGAGCGGCATCGTCCCAATCCGCGCGCAGGCTCGCGACGAGGTTCGCCTGGCTCTTCAGCATCACGCCGTCGTCCAGCACCTTGAGATTGTTCGCGGCAAGCGTCGAGCCGGTCGTGGTGATGTCGACGATGGCCTCCGCCGTGCCCGCGGCCGGCGCGCCTTCCGTTGCGCCCGCGCTTTCGACGATGCGGTAATCCGCGATCCCATGCTCGGCGAAGAAGCCGCGCGTGAGATTGAGATACTTCGTGGCGATGCGCAGACGGCGGCCATGCTTCCTGTGGAAGGCAAGCGCCACATCATCGAGATCGGCCATGGTCGAAACATCGATCCAGCTCTGCGGCACGGCGACGACGACATCGGCATAGCCGAAGCCCAGAGGCAGCACGAGTTCGACCGAATTGTCGGCGTCGGCCAGGTTCTCGCGGATGAGGTCCTCGCCTGTGACGCCGAAATGGATCGAGCCGTCTTCGAGCCGCCCGGCGATTTCGGAGGCCGACAGGAATGCGACGGCGACATCTTTCACACCGGATATGCGTCCGACATATTCGCGTCCGCCACCCGCCTGCTTCACGGCAAGGCCCGCCTTGGCAAAGAAGGCGTTGGCGTTTTCCTGCAACCGGCCCTTGGAGGGGATGCCGATAATGAGAGCGTCGCTCATCGCGCGGCCTCCCCGGTAAATGCAGCGCCGGTGATCGCGCAGCCGACGGCGGGAATGCGCGTCGCCGCACCGAGGCTCTGCAATAGTCCGTCATAGCGCCCGCCGCCCGCGACGGCGCCTGCGGCCCCCGCACCGCTGCGGCGCAATTCGAATACGAAGCCCGTGTAATATTCGAGCGTGCGGCCGAAACCCGTTTCGAAGCGCGCGCGCGCAAGATCGACGCCCTTCTTGTCGATGAGATCGAAACGCCGCTCCAGCGCGGAGAGGGGTTTCTCGATCGAAATGCCCGCGGCCTTCGTCAGATCGCGAATGCTCTTCACCGTGTCCTTCGGCGCGAGCTTCAGCGCCAGGAAAGCGTCGATGAGCCCGGCCGTCTCCTTCGAAAGCGGCGCCGCATTCCTGTCCGCCGCGCGTTCGAGGAACCGCTCGGCGATTTCCGCAATGCTGCGCCCGCCGACCGGTGCAATTTTTGCGAGATCGAGTACATCGGCAATGACGCTCTTCGCGCTTTTGTCGTCGAGCACGTTCAAGGCCGCGAGAAGTCCCGCCTGCTCGTCGGAGCGCTCATCGGCACCAGCATGTCCCGCAAGGCGCGCGACGAGTTCCTTGAAATAGTCCGGCCGCCAGAAGTGCCGCTTCAACCGCGTGCGCCAACCCGACGGAATGTCGAGCGCATCGACCAGCGCCTCGAACAGCGCGAGATCGCCCATCTCGATGTCGAAACCGGAAAGGCCACCCGCGCGCACCGCTTCGGCGGCAAGCACCAACATTTCGGCGTCGGCGGCTTCCGCATCGGCACCGCCGAAAAACTCGGCGCCCGTCTGCACGACTTCGGTCGGCTTGCCCGATCCCCTGGGCTCGAAGCGGAAAACGGGCCCTGAATAGTAGAACTTCGCTTCACCGGAACCCGCGCCTTCGAGATAGAGCCGGCAGGTCGGAATGGTGAGATCGGGACGCAGGCAGAGTTCCTGCCCGCCCGGATCGGTGAACACATAGAGGCGGCGGCGGATATCTTCGCCCGAACGGTCGAGGAACACGTCGGCCGGCTGCAACAGCGGCGGCTCGACAGGGGTAAAGCCCGCGCGCTCGAAGACCGCGCGCATGGCACCCGTGCCTCCCTCAAGTCCCGCCGGATTTCTCGCTGGCGTCGATGACATCGTCTTTATCCTTCGCGCGCGCCGGACCTTCCGGCCGCGCCCTTTTATCACGATTTTCGTTAATTTCGAGAACGGGGAAGCGATCGCCTAATGGCGATGGAGCTCCGGATGGAGGCCATGCCGGGCGAGAATTTCGCACACGCCCTCAACGAGCTTGTCGCGCGCGACCTCGATCTGGGCAGCGGCACTCTGGCGCCACTCGGCATTGTCGGTGATCTCGCGCGAAACCTCGGAACCGAGGATCAGGTCCTTCAGCGTGACGATGCCCTTGGCGCGCTCGTCCTCACCCTCGATGACGGCAACGGGCGAGGCCCGCCGATCGGCATATTTCATCTGGGCGCGCATGCCCGAACCGCCGAGATACATTTCGGCGCGGATGCCGGCGGCGCGGAGTTCGCCGACCATGGCCTGATAGCCCGCCATGTTCGCGGCATCGAGCGTCAGCACGACGACCGGCGGCGCGACCACATCCTTCTCGACGCGGCCGAGCACTTCGAGCGCCGCCTGCAACCGACTGACACCGACCGAGAAGCCGGTCGCCGGCACCTTCACGCCCTTGAAGCGCTCGATGAGCCCGTCATAGCGCCCGCCCGAGCCGACGGAGCCGAAGCGCACGAGATTGCCGTCCTCGTCCTTCACGTCAAAGAGAAGCTCGGCCTCGAAGACGGGGCCGGTGTAATAGCCGAGCCCGCGCACGATCCAGGAATTGAACTCGATGCGGTCCGGTCCATAGCCCGCCGCCGTGAAGAGCGCATCCATTTCGGCAAGCTCGTCGATACCTTCGCGGCCGATGGAGCTCGCACCGACAACCTTGCGCCAGCTGTCGAGCACGGCGCCGCGATCGGCAGAGCCTTCGTTGAGGCCCGACTCCACATAGTCGAGCACACGCGAAATCTGTTCCGCGCCAAGGCCCGCGCCTTTCGTGAAGTCGCCGGACTCGTCCTTGCGGCCCGCGCCGAGCAGCAACTCGACGCCGCGGCGGCCGAGCTTGTCGAACTTGTCGATGGAACGCAGCACCGTCATGTGCGTGCGGTCGCTCGCATCGGTGCCAAGGCCGATTTCCTCGAGGAGACCGTCGAGCACCTTGCGGTCGTTGACGCGGAGTCTGTATTGCCCGCGCGCGAGACCCAGCGCTTCCAGCGTGTCGCAGGCCATCATGCACATCTCGGCATCCGCCGCGATCGTCGGCGCACCGACCGTGTCGGCATCGAACTGCGTGAACTGACGGAAGCGGCCCGGCCCGGGCTTTTCATTGCGCCAGACGGGCCCCGTCTGATAGCGGCGGAAGGGCTTCGGCAGGCCGTCGTAATTCTCGGCGACATAGCGCGCGAGCGGCGCAGTCAGGTCATAGCGCAGCGCCAGCCACTGTTCGTCGTCATCCTGAAAGGAAAAGACCCCTTCGTTAGGCCGGTCCTCGTCGGGCAGAAACTTGCCGAGCGCATCGGCATATTCGAGCGCCGAGGTTTCCAGCGGGTCGAAGCCATAGCGCTCGTAAACCTCGCGAATGCGCGCAAGCATCCGCGCCTCCGCCCGGACCATGGGCGCGGCAACGTCGCGCAGCCCCTTCGGCACGCGCGCCTTGGGGCGAAAGGTCTTTTCCTGCTTGGCCATGACCGTCGGAAACCGTTTGAAGACGCCGAGCCCGGCGCGGGCGCATACCTAACCCATCGCCGGGAGTGGAACAAGTTTGGCCTCCGGGTCCGCCGGCGCGAATCACCCGCAGGACGAAATGTACGGAGCACACGCCGCGGGGGGCTCATGCGGTAAATTGTCCTGTTTGAGCCAGGTTAACAGAGGGTGAAATGATAAGTTCGCTTTTACCATGTTCCGCCAAGTGAGCGTTCCCGGTCAGAACCATGACTCCAAAGGGTTTTCAGGCGATCGGCCCGCTCCATTCTTCTTGTATGTGGCTCACACCCGACCCACAAGATATCCCCAATCTTTACCAAGTATTTACCAAAAAAGCAGATCGTGGGAACCGGCGAGACGGTTCTGCGTCAATCTTCCTTAACGCGGATTCATCTAGCGCCACACGGAATGCGCTAATCGAGTTGAACGGGCGGATTGGTCGATTGAGACATGAAGACAGGTTTCAGGTCGACTGGCGGCGGGGGCCGGAAGGTATGCCGATGATGAGCCGAGCGACGCATACACAATCGACGGGCCGCGCTTCCGCCTCGAGCTATGAGAGGCAGGATGCCCTGCCCGCATTGGCGACCCATGTCGTGAGCACCGATTCGACGCTCCGCGAAGCGCTGTTGGCTGCGGCAAACGCGGCCACGGACGCACCGATCAGTTTCAGCTTTTCCCAATCGTCCGACGGCATCGAACCTCTGCTGATCCCCGGCATCGACGTGCTCGTGGTCGATATCGCGGACGGCAAGGACGGCGAAATCAACTTTCTCCATCGCGTGATCTCGCTCGGACCGGATGCACCGGTGCTCGCGATCGGCCGCGAGGACGCGGCGCTGCAGATGCGCGCGATGGAAGCAGGCGCTGAAGATTGCCTTGGCATCGATATCGACGCGCCGCACGGGTTGCTGCTGGCGCTTCGACGCGCCGTCGCGCGCCGGCGGGCGCGCGAGCGGCAGCATGTCGACGAGGTGCGCCCGAAATCCGAGCCGCAGGTGACGCTGGTTCAGGAAACCTCGGAAGCGATGGTCATTCTCGACAGCCAGGGCAATGTCCGCTTCGCCAACAATGCCGCCGAGGAATTGCTGGGCCGCAAGGCCGAAGACCTGATCGGCAAGCCCTTCGGCCTCCCGACCGATCCCGGCGAGCATGAGGTCGCCGTGGTGCGCCCCGACGGCGACAACCGTTTTGCGGAGATGCGTATCGTCGACACGCGCTGGGGCGGTGTGCCCGCGCGCGTCGCCGCCTTGAACGACATCACCGTGCGCCGCAAGCTCGAGCGCACCATGCAGGCCGCGGAGGCACAAAGCCGCGAAGCGAAGAAGCGCAGCCGCAGCTTCTTCTCCAACGTCAACCACGATCTCCGCACGCCGCTGACGCATATCATCGGCTTCTCGGAATTGATGAAGAACGAGCAGCTCGGCCCGATCGGCCAGCAACGCTATCGCGAATATGCCCGCGACATTCATTCGAGCGGCACGATGCTTCTCGACATGATCGAGGATCTGCTCGGCATCGCGGAAGCCGAAACCGATCTCGTCAGCCTGACGGACGAGATCTGCAACCTCGGACAACTGATCGAGATTGCGGTCGCGAGCCAGAAAGCGCGAGCCGGCCTCGAAGGTCTGAAGATCGAAGTCGATTGCCCAGCGAAGCTGCCGGGTCTGCGCGGAGATGCAAAGCGCCTGCGCCAGGGCCTGTTCCGCCTGATCGCCGAGGCGATCCACACGGCGCGCCGCGGCGCCACGCTGCGCCTCTCCGTACGGGAAGATGCAGCCGGTATCACGCTGACACTGGGCGAGATCGTGGACGAAGAAGATATTCAATCGCGCTTCATCTATTCCGGCGCCGACGATCCCTTCGTCAGCACCGAGGACAGCGGCGCGGCGCGCAGAGAAAGCCTCGGACTCTCCCTCACACGCAAGGTCATGGAGCTTCACGGCGGCACGCTGAACGTACATGGCGGCGGCACGTCGCCGATGAGCATCGCGCTCGGCTTCCCGGCGGAACGCCTGATCCGCTGAAAGACCACTCTGAGGGTGCCGTTATTTTGACACCCGGTCGCATGGCGGCACCTCCCCGCTCATGTATAGTCGGTCGCAACTGGAGGTGAGCCATGCCTGAAGCCGATGTCGTCACTCTGTCCCGGTTGCAGTTTGCGTTCACCATTTCCTTTCACATCATCTTCCCGGCGCTGACGATCGGTCTTTCCGGTTTCCTCGTCCTGGTCGAAGCCTTCTGGCTCCGGACTGGCGACGAAGCCTGGCGGCGTCTCTATCAGTTCTGGGTCCGCCTCTTCGCGCTTTCCTTCGGCATGGGCGTCGTCTCCGGTGTCGTGCTGTCCTACGAATTCGGCACCAACTGGGCGACCTTTTCGCGCATCGTCGGTCCCGTTCTCGGCCCGCTGATGGCCTTCGAGGTTCTGACGGCCTTCTTCATGGAAGCGGGTTTCCTCGGCATTATGCTCTTCGGCTGGGACAAGGTCGGCCCACGCCTGCATTTCCTCGCGACCTGCCTCGTCGGCTTCGGCACCGTCGTCTCGGCCTTCTGGATTCTCTCGGCCAACAGCTGGATGCAGACGCCGCAAGGCGCGCACTTCGATGCGAGCGCCGACCATTTCGTGCCGGACAGCTGGCTCGCCATCATCTTCAATCCGTCGTTCCCCTATCGCTTCACGCATATGGTCGCGGCGGCCTATCTCACCTCCGCACTCGCAATCGCCGGCATTTCGGCCATCTATCTTCTCGCCGGCAAGCACACGGTGCTGGCGCGCAAGAGCTATTCGATCGCGCTCTGGGCGATCCTGATCCTCGCCCCATTGCAAATTTTCCTCGGCGATCAACACGGTCTCAACGTCCTTGAACATCAGCCGATGAAGGTCGCGGCGATGGAAGCGAACTGGGACCGCCAGGCACGCGCGCCGATCATCTTCTTCGCCATTCCGGATGCGAAGAAAGAGACCAATCATTTCGAGATCGCCCTCCCCGGCATCGCGAGCCTCATTCTGACCCACGACATCGACGGCATCGTGCCCGGACTGAAGGATGTCCCCCGCGCGGACAGGCCGCCGGTCGGCATCGTCTTCTGGAGCTTCCGCGTGATGGTGGCGCTCGGCCTGCTCTTCCTGCTGATCGGCGCCTGGAGTGCGTTTGCACGCTGGCGCGGCGTACTCGAGACGGACAAGTGGCTGATGCGTCTCGCCGCCGTCTCGACGCCGCTCGGCCTCGTCGCCATCCTCGCCGGATGGTGGGTCGCCGAAGTCGGCCGCCAGCCCTTCACGGTCTATGGCCATCTGCGCACCGTCGACAGCATTTCGCCGGTCGTCGACGCGGGCGCGGTAACGACCAGCCTTGTCATCTTCCTGATCGTCTATGGCGGTCTGTTCGGCGCCTATCTTTACTATGTGTCGAAGATCATTCGCGTCGGTCCGCGACCTTTCGAATATGCCGAACCAGAAGCGATACAGGGTGCGCGGCCGGGCCTCGTCCTGCCGCCGCAAGAACCTGACGAAGGGGGGGCCCGCGCATGATCGACCTTCCGCTCATAGCCGCCGGCGTCATCGCGCTCGGCATTCTCTTCTACGTGGTGCTCGACGGTTTCGATCTCGGCGTCGGCATCCTCTTTCCCTTCGCACCCGACGATACCGCCCGCTCGACGATGATGAATTCGGTCGCGCCGGTATGGGACGGCAACGAAACATGGCTCGTCCTCGGCGGCGGCGGCTTGATGGTCTTCTTTCCAACCGCCTATGCGATCGTGCTCCCGGCTTTCTACATGCCGATCATGGGGCTTCTCTTCGCGCTGATTTTCCGGGGCGTCGCCTTCGAGTTCCGCCATGGCGCGGCGACGAGCAAATATATATGGGACCGGGCTTTCTTCGGCGGCTCGATCTTTTCGGCCTTCATGCAGGGCGTCCTTCTCGGCGGGCTGGTCCAGGGCGTTCATGTGGAGAAGGCGCGTTTCGTCGGCGGATTGCTCGACTGGCTGACGCCCTTCTCGATCCTCACCGGCATCGGCGTCGTCTTCGGCTATTCGTTGCTCGGCGCGACCTGGCTCGTCCTCAAAACCGAACACCGGACGCAAATCTGGGCGCGACGCGCGGCGATGGTGACGGGCGGCGGCGTCATCGTCGCGATGGGAGCCGTCAGCATCATCACGCCGTTGATGTCGCCCGGCATCGCCGACCGCTGGTTCGGCGGCCCGCAGATTCTCTTCTTTGCGCCGGTCCCCCTGCTGACGATCGCCACCGTGGCGGCGCTCTACTGGGCGCTGATCGCCGGCCGCGAGCGGCTGCCCTTCGTCTTTGCGATCCTGCTCTTCCTGCTCGGCTATCTCGGTCTCGGCATCAGCCTCTGGCCGCATATCGTTCCGCCGTCGCTGACGTTCCGCGAGGCCGCGGCGCCCGATGCAACCATTGGCTTCGCACTGATCGGCGTCGCCTTTACGCTGCCGATGATCCTTTTTTACACCTGGTACGCCTACACGGTCTTCCGCGGCAAGGCGACCGAGCATGGCGGCTATTCCGATGAGTGAGACGGGGCGCAGGTTCGTCTGGTTCGCCGCGCTCTGGATCGCGGGCGTCGCCGCGACGGCGGCGCTCGCCTATGGCATTCGCGCGCTCCTCGGGATCTGACCGGTTTCCGTCACGCGCCGGAGCTTCAGCCGCTCGTCACCGGCACGCCGAAAGGCGAGATGCCGCGCACATGATCCTCGACGCGCAACCGCTGCTTCAGCGGCGGGAAGGCGCGCTGCGAACAATCGAGCCTTTCGCAAAGCCTGCAATTGACGCCGATGGGCGTGGCGCCGAGCTCGTCGTCAAGATCGTAGCCGCGGCTGTATACGAGCTTGCGCGCATGGCTGATTTCGCAGCCGAGACCGACCGCGTATTGATCGCCGGGCACGCCGATGCCCGAGCCGCCACGGCTCACCGTGCGCGCGATCGAGAAATAGCGCGTTCCGTCTTCCATCTGTATGACTTGCGTGTAGATCTCGCCCGGCACGCGGAAAGCATCATGCACATTCCAGCGCGGACACGTCCCGCCGAAACGCGCGAAATGAAATCCCGCCGCCGAGAAGCGCTTCGAGACGTTGCCTGCATTGTCGACGCGGATGAGAAAGAACGGAATGCCCCGCGCACCCGGCCGCTGCAGCGTCGTCAACCGATGGCAAACCTGTTCGAAACTGGTGCCGAAGCGCCGGCCGAGCAGACGCAGATCGTAGCGCGCCTCCTCCGCCGTGCGCACGAAGGCCGCATAAGGCATCAGAAGCGCGGCGGCGAAATAATTGGCGAGCGCGACGCGGCAGAGCGTGCGCGCCTCGTCTCCGCTGAGGCCGGACGTCTCGACAATGTCCTCGATCGCACGCGACTGCTCGAAATAACCGAGCTGATAGGCAAGCTGGAACGAGCGCCCCGGCTGGTCGAGCAGTTCGGAGAGAAAGATCGTCTGGCGATGGCGGTCGTAACGCCGAAGTTCGCCCGACATCAGATCGGCCGGCACCACGCGCGTCGCAACGCCATGCGCGGCACGCAGGTAATTGCGCAGGCTGACATAGGGTTCGTCGGCGCCGAGCGACGCCTTGCGGTAAAGCTCCTCGGCGGTCTCGTCGAGCGCCGGGAAGTGGTTGTTGCGGCTATTGATGAAGTCGCGCACCTCTTCGAGCGGCGCGCTGATCGCCTGCCCGCCGTCGAGCAGATCGCGATCGGCAAGCCGCTCGGCCAGCGCCGAGGTGTTCGCCACCGCCTGCTGATAGGCGCGGTAGAGCGTCGCCACGGCGTCGGCCGCCGCCGGACTTGCGGCGGAGACCTCCTGCATGTCCTGGATGGAGAGCCCGCTGTCCCGGAACAGCGGATCGCCGAAAACCTCTTTCAGCGTGGTGAGCGAGCGTGCCTCGTCGTCGCCGGCAAGGCTCCGGAGCTCGACGTCATAGACTTCGGCGAGCTTCAACAGGATCTGGGCCGACATCGGCCGCTGGTTCCGCTCGATGAGATTAAGGTAACTGGCCGAGATACCGAGATCGGCCGCCATGCGCGCCTGGGTCAGGTTCCGTTCACGGCGAAGCCGCCTAACGCGCGGACCGGCAAAGACTTTTTTCTCCGACGACATGACTGCAAGGCCCTCCGAAACGGCGGTGGCGGTCATTATAATTTACAATATTTACATTCTCAACGATTTCATTCACTCGTTCTGTGAAGTTCTTTACTTTAACAATTTCAAAGACTTAGGAATGTTTTGGACTTTCGGTTGTTGTGGATGTATGACCGCGCGCATCGTCAGGGTAGAAGCGCAGAGTGGAGACATCGGCCATGAGCCAGTCGGCAGCGGCAACCAGCAAGGACGGCATCCAGATTCGCGGGAGCGTGAAGCCCGGTTATGAGCGCGTGCTCACCGCCGATGCGCTCGCCTTCGTCGCCGAACTCGAGCGCAAATTCGGCGCCCGCCGTCGCGAGCTCCTCGCCGCCCGTGCCGAGCGCCAGAAGCGCTTCGACGCCGGCGAACTGCCCAATTTTCTGGCCGAGACCAAGTCGGTCCGCGAGGGCGACTGGAAGGTCGCGCCGATCCCGAAGGATCTGCTCGACCGCCGCGTCGAGATCACAGGCCCCGTCGACAACCGCAAGATGGTCATCAACGCGCTCAATTCCGGCGCGCAGTCCTACATGACCGATTTCGAGGATGCGGCGGCGCCGACCTGGGACAACATGATCGGCGGCCAGCTCAACCTCATCGACTACTGGGACGGCAAGATCGGCTTCACCGACGAAGCGAACGGCAAGACCTACAACGTCGCCGACAAGCATGCGGTCCTCAACGTCCGCCCGCGCGGCTGGCATCTCGATGAAGCGCATGTCGAGATCGACGGCCTGCCGATGTCCGGCTCGCTCTTCGATTTCGGCCTCTACTTCTTCCATAACGCGAAGAAGCTGAAGGCCCACAACACCGGCCCCTATTTCTATCTGCCGAAGATGGAGAGCCACAAGGAAGCCCGCCTCTGGAACGACGTTTTCGTCCACTCCCAGAAAGTGCTCGGCATTCCGAACGGTTCGATCAAGGTCACGGTGCTGATCGAGACCCTGCCCGCCGCCTTCGAGATGCACGAAATCCTTTACGAGCTGAAGGACCACATCGTCGGCCTCAATTGCGGCCGCTGGGACTACATCTTCAGCTACATCAAGCGGCTCGGAAAGAACCCGAACTACCTGCTGCCCGACCGTGCTTCGGTCGTCATGGGCAAGGCCTTCCTCAACGCCTATTCGCTTCTCCTCGTGAAGACGTGCCACGAGCGCGGCGCCTTCGCGATGGGCGGCATGGCGGCCCAGATCCCTGTGAAGGGCGACGAGGCGGCGAACGACGCGGCCTTCAACAAGGTGCGCGCCGACAAGGAGCGCGAAGCGACCAACGGTCACGACGGCACCTGGGTCGCACATCCCGACCTCGTGCCGGTCGCGATGGAAATCTTCGGCAAGCTCACCGGCCCGAACCAGCTTTCGCGCCAGCGTCAGGATGTCAATGTCGGCCAGAAGGAACTGCTCGAGCCGCATCAGGGTGAGCGCACCGAGGATGGCATGCGCGAATGCTGCCGCGTCGGCGTGCAGTATATCGAAGCCTGGCTTGGCGGCCGCGGCGCCGTGCCGCTCTACAATCTGATGGAAGACGCGGCGACGGCCGAGATCAGCCGCACGCAGATCTGGCAGTGGCTCTATCACGCCGCGAAGCTTTCGGATGGCCGCACGGTCACGCCCGAGCTCTTCCGCGAAGTGCTGAACGACGAGATGAAGACGCTGCGCGCCGCGCTCGGCGAGACGCGCTGGACGCAAGGCCATTTCGACGAGGCGATCCGCCTCTTCGATGAAATGGCGACCGCCGAGGAATGCGAAGAATTCCTGACGCTGCCCGCCTACAAGCTGCTCGTCAGCCACGAGAACTAGAAACCCGACCACCCAAGCCCCGAGACTGTTGACCCCGAGGACCATGCCATGAGCAAGAAGACCTTCTACGATCTGATCCCGAGCGCGCCCAAGGGCCGTTTCGACAATGTGAAGCGCAACTACACCGTCGAGGACGTCGAGAAGCTGCGCGGCTCCTTCCCGATCGAGTACACGCTCGCGACCCGCGGCGCGAACAAGCTCTGGGACCTGCTGCACACGACCGACTACGTGCATTCGCTGGGCGCCCTCTCGGGCAACCAGGCCATGCAGATGGCGCGTGCGGGCCTCAAGGCGATCTATCTCTCGGGCTGGCAGGTTGCCGCCGACGCCAACACCGCCGGCGCGATGTATCCCGACCAGTCGCTCTACCCCGCGAATGCCGGTCCGGAACTCGCCAAGAAGATCAACCGCGCGCTGAAGCGTGCGGACGAGATCGAGCACTCGGAAGGCGGCGCCAAGCGCGACTGGTTCCTCCCGATCGTCGCCGACGCGGAAGCCGGTTTCGGCGGCCCGCTGAACTGCTTCGAGATCATGAAGGCCTATATCGAAGCCGGCGCTTCGGGCGTTCACTACGAAGACCAGCTCGCGTCTGAAAAGAAGTGCGGCCATCTCGGCGGCAAGGTTCTGATCCCGACGCGCGCGCATGAGCGCAACCTCAACGCCGCGCGCCTCGGCGCCGACGTCATGGGCACGCCGACGCTCATCATGGCGCGCACCGACGCCGAATCCGCGAACCTCATCACGTCGGACATCGACGAGCGCGATCACGAGTTCATCGACTTCGACAAGGGCCGCACGGTCGAAGGCTTCTACCGCCTGAAGCCGGGCACGGGCGTTGACCATTGCATCAAGCGCGGCCTCGCCTTTGCGCCCTATGCCGACCTGCTGTGGTGGGAGACCTCGGTCCCGAACCTCGCCGACGCCAAGCGCTTCGCCGAAGCCGTCCGCAAGGAATACCCGGACCAGCTCCTCGCCTATAACTGCTCGCCCTCCTTCAACTGGGAAGCGAAGCTCGACAAGGCGACCATCGCGAAGTTCCAGAAGGAAATCGCGGCGATGGGTTACAAGTACCAGTTCGTCACGCTGGCCGGTTTCCACCAGCTCAACCACGGCATGTTCGAGCTGGCCTCGGGCTACCGCGATCGCGGCATGGCGGCCTACTCCGAGCTGCAGCAGGCCGAGTTCGCCTCGGAAGCCAAGGGCTACACCGCGACGCGCCACCAGCGCGAAGTCGGCACCGGCTACTTCGACCTCGTGTCGATCGCAGCCGCCGGCGGCGAAAGCTCCACGACGGCCCTCGGCGACTCGACCGAAGCCGCGCAGTTCAAGGCCGCCGCACACTAATCCGGCTACGGCACTTCGAGACAAGACCCGCGGGGAGCGATCCCCGCGGGTTTTTCTTTGCCTGACGTCGATCTTTGCGGGAGGCTGTCCGCCAGCAGAAGCACTGAACCTTGGGGGAGGATGACATGGCTGACGGGACTGCTGCGGGAGCGGCAATTCACGGAACTTGTGCGGTGGGGTTCGAGCCCGTCCGCGCGGCATTCGCGGAGAACTTCGCGCTGCGCGGCGAAGTGGGAGCCTCGGTCTCGGTCGTGAGAAACGGCAAAGTGGTCGTCGATCTCTGGGGCGGCTTCGCGGACGCGGCACGCGCGAGACCCTGGACACGCGACACGCTCGCCAACGTCTGGTCGACGACGAAGGGCATGGGTGCGCTTGTCTGTGCGATGCTCGTCGAACACGGGCAGATGTCCTACGAGGACAGGGTCTCGAAATACTGGCCCGAATTTGCGGCCGAAGGGAAAGGCAACATCACGGTCGGGCAGATGCTTTCCCATCAGGCAGGGCTCTGCGGACCCTCGGTCCCGACCACCATCGAGGAGATGTGCGACCATGCCTTGATGGCCGAAAGGCTTGCCGCACAGGCGCCGCTCTGGGAGCCCGGCTCGAAATCCGGCTATCACGCCCTCACGGTCGGCATTCTCGTCGGCGAACTCGTCAGACGCGTGGCCGGCACGACGATCGGCACCTACTTCGGCGAAGAAGTCGCGAGACCCTTCGGTATCGACTTCTTCATCGGCTTGCCTGAAGCCGAAGACGCCCGCGTCGCGGAAATGATCCCGGCGAGCCGGTCCGGCTTGCCCGACGGCTACACGCTCAATCCCTCGCAGATCGTGGCTCTGGCCAATCCGACGCTCGACGCCCTCGTTCCGAACAAGCGCTTCTGGCGGGCGGCCGAACTCTCTTCCGCGAATGGACAAGGCACGGCGACGGCAATCGCCCGCGTCTACGGCGCTCTGGCCGACGACGGCACGATCGACGGCAGACGGTTGGTGAAGCCCGAAACGATCCGCGCCATGACGGCCGCTCGGATCGAAGGCGTGGACGAAGTCCTGGGCATGCCCGGCCGCTGGGCCGCTGGATATCTGCTCAATGGCGGCGGACTCTTTGGTCCCAATGACGAAAGCTTCGGCCATTCGGGCTGGGGTGGCTCTTTCGGCATGGCCGATCCGGCAACGGGCCTCGCCATTTCCTATGTGATGAACCAGATGGGCGCGGAACTCGCCGGCGACGCCCGCGCCAATGCGATTATTACGGCGAGCTATGCGGCGCTGGAGAGCCTGCGCTAGTGAGCCTGTCGAAGAAACCGGGGGACGCGGGTTTCTCCGTGCCCCCCTTTTCTGTTCAGGCCCCCGGCGCCTGATCGAGAAAGCCGGTGACGGCGGCGAGCCGTCCGTCACCCGCGACGACGCCGAAATCCGTGCCGGCGACACCGACGCCTTTGCCGTCCGGCCCGACGAGTTCCCAGCTAAAGCGGATGCGATCGGCGTGGCTATCGATATCGCCTTTCGGCTTGAACCGATGGCCAGGAAATTTCTCGTGGACGGCGGCGATCATGCGGTCGATGCCATCGTGACCTTCGCCATTGAGCATCGGATCGAGATAGGACGCGCTCTCCGTCCAGGTCTTCGCGATGAGTGCGCGGCGACGCTCTGAAACTTCCTCGTTCCAGATGGCGAAGTAGTCTTCGACGACGCGTTTGAAATTGGTCATGTGCATCTCCCTTTTTTTGAACAACACGAACGACACACATGCTGTCGGCGACGCGAGCCGACGTCGATTACGCGGCGGGTAATGCCCGCCGACATAAGGGAAGAGAATGGCGCGAGGAGACGCGATGGTGTGAGGAGGCGGGCGAAAGTGAAAGGCCGCGACGAGGAACGGCGTCGCGGCCTTTATCTTCACCGCGCGCTGGATCGGAGGAGATGATCCCACGGCAGCGAGCTTCGCTGGGGTTTGTCCGGCGCGGAATGGGCGGCCCGCTCAAACCCGCTTGCACCCGCCTCCGGATTTGTTATTGATAATCATTATCAATTCTGACGTCAAGCACGAATCCGGTTCCGCCCGCGAGGTTCTTTGATATCAGTGTCGCCTCGCCCTTCCTGCATCCGGACCACCACACATGACCTCGCCCGCGACGACCGACCTTTCCGACGCTCATCCCGACCTCCAGCATGCCGCACCCGTCTTCCGCGACTATGGCGGCAGGCTCGCATTTTCGGGGCCGATCGCGACGCTGAAGACCTTCGAGGACAATCCGAAAGTGCGCGAGGCGCTTGAAGGCCCCGGCCATGGCCGCGTGCTCGTCGTCGACGGCGGCGGTTCGCTCAGATGTGCACTGGTCGGCGGCAATCTCGCCATGCTCGCGGAAAAGAACGGTTGGGCAGGCATCGTCGTCAATGGCTGCATACGCGACACGGCCGAGCTCGCGGCGGCGAAGGTCGGCGTGAAAGCGTTGGCGGCGCACCCGAAGAGAAGCGAGCGCAAGGGCCTTGGCGAGGTCGATGTGGATGTCAGTTTTGCCGGCGTTATGTTCCGGCCGGGCGAATATCTCTACGCGGATGGAGACGGCATCGTCGTCAGCCCGACGAAGCTCGGCTGAAGGCCGGATCGCGAAACCGCCCGCTAAAGGAAGGCGATTATCTCCATCGCCTTCCAGATGCCGAAAAAAACCAGCAAAAGCGATACGGCCGCGAACGGAAGGAAGATCAGATAGTCGCTCCGGTGAGCCGGAAGCATTTCACTTTCATCGACCGACGCCTCGTCGCCGGTCCCGCGAAACGAAGCAGCCTGATCTTGCGGTAAATATATCGACGGTGATTCCGCGCTCATCGAAATGCCCAAACTTTCTCGACGTCGGCGGAGCGTCCTGCTTGAAGCAAAGAGGCGCTCCATCTCCGCCAGTCGATTAAAGCGCCGCCCAAAGCGCCCCGAGAGAAGTATTTCTACGCCGCTCCTCGACACATGTTTACGTGAGCCAACGTAAGGTTCTGGCGGGCGATTTCCAGAAAATGTTCACACTCGCCGCTGACTTTTTTTGGGTGCATTTCCTCCGTGCCGGAATCCACGCGCCACTTCGAGCGGCAAGATCGCGAGGCCATGAGAGCCGCGCGCGCCGTCATCCAGCGAACTCTATGCAGAACATCAGGCCATGGGTTCTGTGTGGATTTTGATGGATGCCGCCCGCCGCGCCACGAACGGACGACGAGCCTCACCGGCGCCAATTCCGGCGGAACAAACTCTCTATACGGATGAAAATGACAGCGCGGCGAAGATCGTTGGGGCGTATGTCAGAACCACCCGAGGAATTTCATCACGCCGAAGCCGAGCAGAAAAAAGGAAATGATGCCGCTGCCGAGCAGCAGCAGATAATCGGACAAATGCGCCGCTTCCGCATCGCGCTCCGCAAGCGCGGGTACAGGCCGCGCTCCTTGATTGATGTCGTATCTCGTCATGCCCAACAGACCCTTTCCCCACCCAGATCTGCAATATCCCGCTTGTCTTATTAACAAGTCGTGGCCGACCGGCGCCCACCGATTCGGCGCAGTCAGTTTACTTTCTTTCACTCACATAGGAAGATCTTGTGACTGACAGCATGTCACTATTTATTGGCGACGCGCAGTATCCACGATCTCCTGCACATAGGCAGGCAAGGCAAACGCCGCCTTGTGGACTTCGGGCGTATAATACCGGGTCCGGAATTTCGCAGTTGCGAGACGATGCTCCAGGCATTCGACCGTCACGGCCTTGATGAATTCGTCGTCCGTGCCGATACCCATCGCCATGGGGCCGCCGACATAAGTCGGGACGGTCGCGAGATAGCAGGTACTGGACCGGAAGATGCGATGGAATTTCGCAATGGTGCTCGCGAGTTCCGCCGGTTGCAGAAAGGGCACGCCGTTCTGCGTCACCATGATGCCGCCCTCGTTCAACCGGCCCTTCGCGTTGCGATAGAAACTCTCCTCGAAAAGCACCGCACCCGGACCGACGGGATCGGTCGAGTCGACGATGATGACGTCGTAGGTCACGCCCGCCCCCTCCACGAATATCGCGCCATCCGCGACAACGA
>CAISYL010000012.1 GCA_903889655.1 uncultured Alphaproteobacteria bacterium
CCAAATGAAAACGGCGGCCCCAAGGGACCGCCGTTTCAATTCGAATGAGCCGAAGCTTAGCCGGCGAGGCCCTGCCAGACCGGCCAGCAGGTGTTGCCGGCCGAAGCGGCGATCTTCGCCTGAGCTTCCTTGGCGTTGGCGCCGTCGGCGCTCTCGACCTTGCTCTTGCCGCCGGTGCACTGCACGTAGAACTGGTGCTTGCCCGACTTCGACATGGCATCGAAGCTCGAATCCAGCGCCATAGCCGTGCCCGACACCATCATCGTCGCACCGGCAACCAGACCCACAATGCCGAAAATCTTCTTCATAAGCGTCTCTCCCTCCGGGTATCGCTGACCCTTAAACTCGTTCCCAAGCCTTTGTTGTTTCAGGCCCTGCCGGCGCTTCCCCCCTTGTCGGCGCTCCTTGCGGAACGCGCGGTTGGCAGCCGTCAGACCCCGTCAGCCCGGAACTTTAGCCGACTCTCTCAATATTGTATCGGCTCGGGCCGGAGTGGAAGCTGAATCTTTGCGGATTCGGCGGGGGTGCTGTTGCAAATTGGCGACATTATGGAGGATAGAGCCACCCCCGCATCGTCCTCAGGCCGGATCACCTTCCACCGGCTCGACCCCGAATCCCCGGATGAGCGCCGCCGCCTCGCCCGCCACCTCGTCGAGAAGCGCGGGATCGGTCCCCCGCATGACGAGGCTCGTGCCGTAGACCTTGCCCCGATAATAGGGATAGGAGCCGATGACGATGCCGGGATAGCGCTTCTGGAGCGCGCCGAGCTTCTCCGCGATGGTGCCTTCGCCGATCTGGCCACTCACGGTCCGGCTCCGCATGGCCGCGCCGCCCTCGAGCCTCGGCGTCAGGCTGTCGAGCATGACCTGCATGACCATAGGCACGCCCGCCATCACGAAGACATTGCCGATCTGGAAGCCTGGCGCCTTGCTCACCGAATTTTCGATGAGGGTCGCGCCTTCAGGCACGCGGGCCATGCGCTTGCGCGCTTCGGTGAACTCGCCGCCCGTCTCTTTGTAATGCGCATCAAGGATCGCCAGCGCGTCCGGGTGATAACCGATGGGCAAGCCGAAAGCCTTGGCGATCGAATCCGCCGTGATGTCATCATGCGTCGGGCCGATACCACCTGTGGTGAAGACATAATCGTGCCGGCCCCGCACCTCGTTGATGACCGAGACGATGGTCTCTTCGATATCGGGAATGACGCGGGCCTCGCGGACCTGGATGCCGACCTCGTTCAGATGTTTCGCGATATAGGAAAGGTTCGTGTCCCGGGTCCTGCCGGACAGGATTTCATCGCCGATCAGCACCACACAGGCGGTGACGACGCGCGGTCCGGCGCCGGCTTCGGCGCGCTGGGTCTGGGCGACATCCGGCATCTTCTTGATCCTCACGGGAGTTGATGGGGAGAGAATACCCCCCTCCCCGCCCCGGAGACAATCGGTCGCGGCCGGGACTAGGCCGAAGCCTCCCGAACGACTATGTTAGCGGAAGTCGCCTTCACCCCGGACATTTCCATGAACTACATCGACGCCTTCGACGCCCCCACGCGCAATACCGGCCAGATCAAGCTCTACGGGCCCGACGCCTTCGAAGGCATGCGGGCGGTGGGCAGGATCGCCGGGGCGTCGCTCGACATGCTGGCCGGCTTCATCAAGCCGGGCGTGACGACGGAAGCGATCGACCGGGCCGTCTTCGAGTTCGGCGGCGATCACGACGCGTTGCCCGCAACGCTCGGCTATCGCGGCTATCGCCATTCCTGCTGCACGTCGATCAATCACGTCGTCTGCCACGGCATCCCGGGCGACCGGGTGCTGCGCGAGGGCGACATCGTCAATGTCGACGTGACCTATATCAAGGACGGCTGGCACGGCGACACGAACCGCATGTATTACGTCGGCGAAGTGCCGCGCAAGGCGGCCCGCCTCTGCGAAGTCACTTATGAAGCGATGATGCGCGGCATTGCGGCTGTGAAGCCCGGCGCAACGCTCGGCGACATCGGCGCCGCGATCCAGGAATATGCCGAAGGCGAGCGCTGCTCGGTCGTGCGCGAATTCTGCGGCCACGGCGTCGGCCGCGTCTTCCACGACATGCCGAACATCCTCCATTACGGACGCCGCGGCGAAGGCGCCAAGCTCAAGGCCGGCATGTTCTTCACCATCGA
>CAISYL010000013.1 GCA_903889655.1 uncultured Alphaproteobacteria bacterium
CCAGACGCCTCAATTTCCAGGCTTGCGTCGCTGGATGGTCGACCTCAAACACGCGAAGCCCCAGTTCTGCGTGGGGGTTGCGCAAGGACAGGGTATCGAGTCCCGCGCCGAGAACGACGGCCTGCCGCACGCCACGACGTACTGCAGTCGCAAGGCAGTCTTCGCCAAACCGACTCCTCGCGGCCATGAATATCCTTGCTGGCTTTTGTCGTGGATCGGCGCCAAGTGCCGCGATAATTGCGTCGCCTTGGGCGCCGAGGATTCCGCGCGCGAGCGGATCGGAAAAAATCGCGCCGCCGTCCAGAACCTGATGTGCGGCGCGATAGCCGGCCGCGCCAAGGGCGGTCTGACTTGGTTGCCGTTCTTCCATGGGACTTTCCTCTCGTCACGAAATCCAAAATCCCGCGCAACCTGAGGTAATGGGATCGACCGCGCAATATCTTGTATTTATTTGATTTTTCGGTATATTTTGGGTCAAGAAGATCGTCGCTGACGATGGACGGGTATCGCGAATGTTCAGACAGCCTGGATCGTCTAGCACCGGCACCCGCCGAGCTTTTCCTGCAGCTTTTTGCCGTGTTTCAGCAGCGACTGCGCCAGCGCCTTCTCATTGCTCTTGAAGCGTTGCGTGGGAGCCGGGATCGAAATCGCGGCAAGTTCGCCCGAGGGACTTCTGATCGACATGGCGACGGCGGAAATGCCGAGGGAATTTTCCTCCCTGTCGTAGGCGAGGCCGGTCTTGCGGATGCTTGCGATTTCGCGCTCGAGCCTGTCCCACGAGGTCAGGGTATTCGGGGTGAGCGCGTCGAGCCGGATCTTGCGCCTGAGCTTTTCCAGCGTCTCCGGGTTCATCGCGGCCAGCACGGCCTTGCCGTTGGCTGACGAATGAAGCGGGAAGGCGACACCCAGCCCGGACACGGCGGTCAGCCGGTGCTTTCCCGCGACCTGGTCGACGAAGACGACCTTGTCCTGATCGATGACCGAGAGGTCGACGGTTTCGCCGCACTCCATGGCGAGCGCCACCAGCGTTTCCCGTGCGGCCTCGGCGATCCGGAACCGCGTTGCCGCCGCCAAAGAGAGCAAGGCCGGTCCGAGCCTCACGCCGTTCGACGCTGAAGCCGCGAGCACCAGCCCCTCCGTGTCGAGAGCATCGACGATGCGCTGGACGGTCGACCGGGGAAGCGAGACGGCCTGCGCCAGCTCCCCGAGACTGAGGCCGTCGGGATGAAGCTCCAGCGCGCGCAGGATCGCGGCCGCGCGCGAAATGACCTGAATGCCACCCCGGTCGGAGGAGGTCGTGGCTTGGCCGGTCGTCGGGCTGGTCACTCGGGTTGACTCATAAATGGGAATTAACCACTATACGATACAATTGTATCGCATAGTGGTTAATTGTAAACCCCCTCTTGCCGCCTGCCCCGGAGGGCGACGCTGATGACAAGGCTCTACCTCGGCTATAGCGACGAGGAAATGAAGACGAGCCCCTATGCCCGTTTCTTCAATCCGAAGATGGCGGAGCTGCCGCGCCATGTGATCGACGCATTGTCGAAGGGGACGGTTGCGCATGAGCTGCTGCCGCCTTTCGCGCGCGTCGGGGAGTTGCAGCGCGGCGGCTATGCGCTCGTCGAGAACGGCTACACCATCGCGCCGGACGGATCGGCGCGCATCGCCTGCCTGACGGAGATGCCGGGCGTGACGCCGCAAATGTGGGAATGGTGGTTCGCCTGGCATGGCAGCGAGGCGCAGCGCTACAAGCTCTGGCATCCGCTCGCCCATGTCGATGTGGGTTGGGCCGACGGGCGCGCCGATCTTGCTTACATCGGACGGACCTCGAACATCGTCGAATATATCGGATCGAGGCGCATGAATGTCGCTGTGCGCTTCGTCCCGCCGGCGAGTATCGGCTTCGACGAACAACAACTGAGGGCGCGCGGCGAAGTGGCGATCTGCGGGCGCGGCATAGTCCGCGACCTGCGCATGGAGAGCGGCTGGCTCGTACATCACATCCGTCCCGTTCCCGGCGGATCGGAAATGCGCTCGCGCTTCTGGCTCGGTGGTGGGAACGTCAATCCGATCGGCATGGAAGGCGCCCTCGGAAAGTTCATCGGCCGCACGGCGGCGAAGCTGCAGGCCTTTTCGTCGACGCAGGCGGCGGAACTGATGATCCATGACGCGCAGGAGATGAACCACCTGGCGGCAATCCTGCCCGTGCTTCATGCCGCCTTCCATTCGAAGAACTAGCGCGAAAACTCGACGGGGGATGGGATGAAGCGTCCGACAGACAGGGGCGTCACGCTGGAATGCAACGCCGGCGGCTTCGACGATGCCGTGCTCGGCACATGCTTCAATGGCCGCGACCCGGGCGATCGTCCGAAAGTGCTGGTGCAGGCCAACGATGCGTCCGACGTCGTCGCCGCCATCCGCCGCGCCCGCCGCGACAATCTCAAGGTCGGCATCTGTTCCGGCGGGCACAGCTGGATGCAGAACCATTTGCGCGACGGTGGCATGCTGATAGACATGTCCCGGCTTAACCGCATCGAAGTCGATACCGAACGCAGGCTTGCCTATGCAGGACCGGGTTGCTGGAGCGTCGATCTCGACAAGCGGCTGAAGAAGGACAAGCTGTTTTTCCCGATCGCCCATGCGGTCGACGTCTGCCTAGGCGGCTATCTGTTGCAAGGCGGCTTCGGCTGGAACAGCCGCGTGCTTGGGCTCGCCTGCGAGAATGTCGTCGGGATCGACGTCGTCACCGCGGATGGCGAGCTGATCCATGCGAGCGAAAGCGAGAATGCCGATCTCTTCTGGGCGGCGCGCGGTTCGGGCCCCGGCTTCTTCGGCGTGGTGGTCCGCTATCACCTGAAGGTCCATCCGCGCCCGAAGGTGACGGGGATCGCAATGCAGATTTTCCGCATGAAGCATCTCGAAGAGGTCTTCGCCTGGGCCGACCGCATCGGGCCCGAAGTGCCGCGCTCGGTCGAGTTCCAGCTTCTGCTGACGCGCAAGGCAACCGGCATTTTCGTTCCGGGCATCGAGATCATCGCGCCCGTTCTCGCGCATAGCTGGAAGCAGGCGAGGGAAGATGTATCGTTCCTGACGCGGGGACCGATGAAGTCGAAAGCGAGCCTGCGCGTGCCGCTGATCCCCGTCTCGACCTCTCTATTGTCGCACATGGCGGCAAAACGCATCTTCCCGCCGCGAATGCGCTGGAGCGTCGATAATATGTGGAGCGACGCGCCGATGGAGCGGCTTCTGCCAGGCATCCGCAAGATCGCTGACACCCTGCCGCCCATGCCGAGCCATGTGCTGATGTTGAGCTGGCATCCGCCCGCGAAACGTCAGGACATGGCCTTCTCGATCGAGGGCAGGAACTACCTCGCCCTCTATGGCGAATGGAAGCACGAGAGCGACGATGCGAAATATGCCAATTGGGCGACGGAGCATATGCGCGAGATGTCGCCGCTCAGCGTCGGCATCCAGCTCGCCGACGAAAATCTCGGTCGCCGCCCCGCGCGCTTCATGACCGACACCAATATGGCGCGTCTCGACGCGATCCGCGCGAAATACGATCCAGATGGTCGCTTCCACGCCTGGAGAGGGCGGATTGATCGGGCCTCGTGAACCCTCATTCCGCCGTATTGCGAACCTCTTCGCTGAGGCGCGGGTAGTGAAGAGTTCGGCGGCACTGCGGTTTTTTTGAACCGCTGTATGTCTTTGAATAAAAATCAACGACGTGTAAGGGTTCTCGACGAGAAGTTGTTTTATCAACGTCTTTGGGGGGCACATGAAAAGGTATGTAGTTTTTCTGGTTTTTGTCAGTCTCAGTGTGATTGCGACGGCGAATATATCAGCTGCCAACGAGGCGCTTCTGCAGAAAGCGAGCTATTCGCAGGAATTGAGACTCCGGGATATAAGAAAAAAAAACATTATTCCGCAGACTAAACTTGCGATGACTTGTTTTAAATCAGGTGAACAAATTTCGGGAATGAATAAGATTTGCTATTACAACTGCTTGGGGTCAACCGCCGCAATTACCATCAGCGCGGTTGAGCTTTGTCCGCTGAATATCGAGAACTAAGACTGCGGGGGCATTACTCCGCCGCTTCCGCCAGCGTCCGTTCCGCGAAAAGCCGCGAGGCGGGCGTTGTGCCGGTCACGGCATCTGTCGCGAGGATGACGGCGGCGGCTGTCCAGGCCGGCTTCTCGGCGGGCCAGGCGACGTTTTCGACGAACTGATAGCCCATCCAGTAGGCGCCGCAATCGGCACGCCACTGATGCTGCCAGGAGAGAAGGGCTTCGGCCTTCTTGCGCTCGCCCGCGACGAGGAGCGCCATCACGAGTTCCGCGCTTTCGGCGACCGTGACCCACGGCTGGTCGAGCACACAGCGGCAGCCCTTGCCCTCGGCGACGAAGATGTCCCACTTGGACGCGATGCGCCGGCGCGCGGCTTCACCGGTAATGACGCCCGCGAGAACGGGGTAGTACCAGTCCATCGAATAGCGTTCCTTCGACTCCCATGTGCGGTCGAAGCGGTGGGGCTTGTCGCGCAGCGCCGTGCCGAGGCGCGCGCGGGCGGCAATCCAGTCATGCGAGGATTTGCCAAGCTCCTGCGCGATATGGATCGCGCATTCGAGGCTCTTGTAGATCGAGGACGAGCCGGTAATGAGCGCATCGTCTTCCGGCGTATGCGGATCGTTGGCGGCCCAGCGGATGTCGCCATGCGCACTCTGATGCGCCACCACGAACTCGATCGCCGCCTCGACATGCGGCCAAACCGTGCCGAGCCATTTGCGGTCGCGCGTGATGAGATAGTGGTGCCAGGCGCCGGTCGCGATATAGGCGGTGAAATTCGTGTCGCGGATCGGCTTGCCCGCGCCTTCGTCGCCGCCGGTGTAATGGTCTTCCTCGTCGAAAGGAACGGCGCTCCCGAGCTGGCCCCACCAGGAGCCGTCCTTCAGCTGCGTTTCCATCAGGTAGCGGAAGGCGAGGCGCGCGCGCTCGGTCTCGCCGATGACGGTGAGGCCCATCGCCGCTTCCGTGTGGTTCCACGGATCGATGACGCCGCCGTCGTACCAGGGGATCGCGCCATTGTCGCGCTGCAGGTCGAGAATGCGCGCGCGCGAGCCGTCGAAGAAATGATCCGGGATCGGATCGCCGTAGGTGAGATGGGTCATGCCGCTCCCTTCGTGAAATAGAGAACGACGCTTTTGCCCATCAGCGGCCCGGCGATTTTCTCAAGCGCGCGTGTCAGCCACGGCCCCTGCAGAATGTCCCATTCGAGAAAGCGCTTGTAGAGGTTGACCGCCTTCACGTCCTCGCGCTTCACGCCGACGGCGCATTTGAGCCACCAGTAGGGCGAGTGAAGCCCGTGCGCCCAATGACGATAGAAGAAGCGCAAACCCTTGGCCTGCACGGCGCCCTTCAATTCGCTCTCGCGGAAGATGCGCACATGGCCGCCGGGTTCGTTGTGATAGTCGTCGCTCAGCGCCCAGCAGACCTGTTCCGGAAACCAGCGCGGCACGCTGATCGCAAGCGTTCCGCCCGGCTTCAGCACGCGCTCGATCTCGCTCACGGCCTGCTTGTAGTCCGGAATGTGCTCGAGCACTTCCGAACAGATGATCTTGTCGAAGGTCGCATCCGGAAAGGGCAACGACAATGCATTGCCGACCGAGAGCGAAAAGGCGCGTTTGGTCTCCGGGTCCATGTCGGGGCAGGTGCCGAAGCCCTCGCGCGTGCGCTTGACGTCGGCAAAGCCGAGATCGACGCCGACCACATGGCATTGCGCGTGATAGTACATCGCGTGGACATGGCGTCCCGCACCGCAACCGAGGTCGAGCGCGCGCTCGCCGTCTTTAAGCCCGAGCACGTTCAGATCGACGGTCTGCATCAGCTATTGTTTGCCTGTAAATTTCAGTGACTTCGCGCGCCGCGCGTTCCCACTTGAAGTGTTTCAGAATGCGCTCGCGACCCGCCGCGCCGAGCCGCGCGCGCATCTCCGGATCGTCGAGCATGGTGGCGATGGCCTGAGCCAGCGCCGGCGGATTGGAATGCGGAACGACGATGCCGGCGTCGCCCACGACTTCCGGCAGCGAGCCGCCCGTGGTCGCGATGACGGGCGTTCCGCAGGACATGGCCTCGCCGCAGGGAAAGCCGAAGCCTTCATAGACGGACGGCGAAATCGCGATTGTCGCCTCGGCGTAAATCTCGGTGATCTGCTCGTCTGTGATCCCGCCGACGAACTCGACCTTGTCCATGATGCCGAGATCGCGCAGCTCGTCGGTCGTGTTGCCTTCGCGCAGGCGCCCGATGACCCGGAGCTTGAGATCGGGCCGCGTCTTCAGCAGCTCCGCATAGGCGCGGATCAGATAGATGAGGCCCTTCAGCGGCACGTCGGCGCTGGCGCAAGCAACGATCAGGTCGTCGCGCCGCTTGATGTGCGGCAGCGGGCGGAATTGCAGATGGTCGATGCCGTGCAGCACGAGCCGCGTGCGTTCCCGCTTCACGCCGAATTCGCTGACGATGTCGCGACGCGTGCTCTCCGACACGACGATCAGCGGGTCGAGCTCGCGCGCCACCTTGATCTGCATGTTGAGGAAGGAATACCAGCGGCGCTTCAGGAGCTTCAGCGACAGCGTCTTGGCATGCTCGATGTCGATGCGCCGGTCCATCGTGATCGGATGATGGATCGTGCCGACGATGGGCAACCCCATGTCGCGCAGCTTCAGTAGGCCCCAGCCGAGCGTCTGGTTGTCGTGGCAGATGTCGTAGTCCTGCACCGTGCCGCGCACATAGCGCGCCATGCGTTCGCAGAACGTATAGGGTTCTGAAAATCCCCCGGTCGCATGGCTCCACCATTCATAGAGGTCGATCGGCCAGGCGAGCATCCAGGGCCTGAGCGACAGGATCGGATGCGGATTGGCGTAGAGGTCGAGCGAGGGCAGCTTGATGAGCTTCACGCGGCTGTCGAGCACGGGGTAGGGCGGGCCCGAAATCACCTCGATCTGGTGGCCCATATCGGCCAGCGCCTTCGAGATGTGGCGCATATAGACGCCCTGGCCGCCCGTGGTCGGGTTCGAGCGATAGCTCGGCAGCAGGATGCGCAGCGGCCGGTCGCCGGCGATGGCAGCAAGCTTGGAATGCTTGTCGATCTTCTCGGGAGTGGGCGCGAGATCGATCACGGCCTCGGCCGCGTCGTCCCGCTCCAGCGCCTGCTGCGACATGCGTCGTCTTCCTTGTTGGTTTCATCGCCGCAGGCGGCGCGGTCAAACGGGGCTTATCCCCTCATGTACCCCATGCTGCGTCGCATTCAAAATAGCGGCGGATCATAACGGCTTGGGCTGGCCGCAACAAGCGACTAACAATCATGTAAGTGTGCATAATTGCACAGCTTTCCGCCACGCCCCGTGGGCGGGGGCATGGCGGACCGAAGGGGATCGAGGACGAAACTTACCCGAAACGACGCTTCAGCCAGTCGACCATCAGCCTGTTGAGGGCCTCCGGCTGCTCCGACTGCGTCCAGTGCCCGCAATTCGGGATGATGTGCTTTTCGAGGTCGGGCACATATTGCTCCATGCCATCGGCCATGGAGGGGCGGAGCACGAAATCGTCGGCCGCCGAGATCATCAGTCCGGGCACGTTGACCTTCTGCTCCTGGCCTTCCGTCTCGCGCCAGTTGCGGCTGAAGTTGCGATACCAGTTGATGCCGCCCGTATAGCCCGATTTTTCGAAGGCGCGGACATAGGTGTCGAGTTCTTCCTGGGTGAGCAGAACATCGCCGCCCCATGTGCTCTCGTCCGCCTGGAAACCCTTGATGAAGGCGAGCTTCTTTTCTTCCGCCGGCCGCGCATCGTATTCGGCGAGCGTCATGCCGCTCTTGCGGTACCAGAAGCGCATCGAGCGGGCGACATCGGCGTCGAGCAGCTTGTCGGCCTCGCCGTATTTCTGGAAATAGACGATGTACATGTCCTCGCCGAAGACGAGGCGCATACCCTCGATCGGGTCCATCGGCGCACGCGGAATGAAGGGCGTGTTGACGCCGATGACGCCGGCGACGCGATCCGGATGCCTGAGTGGCATCTGCCACACGACCATGCCGCCCCAGTCATGGCCGGCGAAGATCGCCTTCTCGAGGCCGAGCGCGTCGAGCAGCCCGACGAGATCGCCGGTGAGGTGCTCCATGTCGTAAAGCGGCACCGCATCCTGACCCTTCGGGCCGCCGGTATTGCCATAACCGCGCTGGTCCGGCGCGATGGCGCGGAAGCCCGCCTTGGCAAGCGCCGGCAACTGGTGACGCCACGAATAGGCGATTTCGGGAAAGCCATGGCACAGGATAACGGGCACGCCGTCCTTCGGGCCCTCTTCATAGACGGCCATGTCGAGGCCGTTCGTCTTGACGTAGTGGGGCGCCGGAAATGCCATGTTGGGTTCTCCCTGATTTCATGCCTGATTTTATAATTGTCACCCCGGATTTATTCCGGGGTCCAGGGCCGCTCGCTCGCCGCGTGCCGCCCTCGGGTCCCGGTACAAGCCGGGATGGCAACGTTTTATGTGTCTACGGAACGATCAAGCCGCCGTCTTCAACCGTTCGAAATCGGCCGTCGCCGAAAGGCCGAGCGAGTTCAGCATCGCGCGGCGTCCCGGTCCGAGCTTCGGCGGATAGAAAGCGGCATTGCGCTTCTTGCCCCTAGCCCAGACGAACAGCACTTTGGCGATATTGCGCGGTTTCTTCAACCACAACGACGGGTGCTCGATCATATGGAAGCCACGCATGAAGGAGCGGAGCAGGCGCACGTCGGAACGCACGGACACCATGATGCCGTCTTCGATGAAGCTGCCGATGAGCTTTGCCTTGAAGCCGGGCTTGTAATCCGGATTGAGCACGTTCTGCGCCGTGCGGATCGCGGCGGCGTCCTGTTGCACCATCGTGTCGTAATAGGGCCGCAGCTCTTCCTCAACCTTCGCATGGAAGTCGATCGCGCGCTGCACCGGATCGCGCACCGCGTCGAGCACGTCGAGCAGGATATGCGCCTGCACGGCGGCAAAGGAGCAGCCGCGTCCGTAAAGCGGATTGGTGCGTATGATGCCGTCGCCGAGCGGAAAGAAGTTGAGCGCGACCGGCTTGCCGTCCTTCACCATGCGGCGCCAGCGGCTCAGCAATTCGCCCATGCCGAAAACGCGGCTCTTCGGCTCCGATGTCTCCGTCGCGGTCCATCGGGCAATGCCCGGAATCTGCGCGCAGATCGCATCGAAGACCTCGGGCTTCACGATGGCGCGGCGGATTTCCATTTCGGTTTCCGGCACGGCCAGCGTGATCGAGAAGCAGCGATTGTCGGCCGGGAAGAGGCCATATTTGATATAGCCGAGATCGCCTGCGCCCGGCGCCTCGCCGCGCTCGGGCTCCGTAACGCCGTCGCGCAACCGGTAGTGGCGCGTGAAATAGACGATGCCGGCCGGCGCAGTCGTCTCGTCGATCACGGCGCCTTTCTCGCGCAGCCAGTCGGTGGTCAGGCTGTTCTTGCCCGATGCGTCGACGACGATATCGGCCAGCATCTCGCGGGTGCCGTTGCTATCGTCCTCCGCGATGACGCCCTTCACCAGCAGCGATCCATCCTTCGCCTCGGTCACGAGGCCGCGAACGCGCGTCTCGGTGATGAAGCGGATGTGAGACTGGCGGGCGACATAGCGGCGCATGACGAGTTCGAGCGTCGTGCGGCGGCTGGTAAGGATGGTGAGGTCCTCGTCGCCGGGGGCCGGGATGTAGGTCGCGCGCAGCTTCAGCGGCACATTCTCCGAGAAGGCGATCTCGACGCAGCCCGCCGCCAGAAGGTCCCGCAGCAATTCGGGGTAGTTGTCGCGAATGAGCTTGTAGAGACGGGCGAGGAAAGCGTGGCTGTGGCGCAGATGGCCGACGCCCTTGCGCTCCCAGTGATCGAAGGCCTCGTCGGTCGAGGTTTCGGGCGGCGGCGGATCGCGGTCGAGGATCGTGATCTCGCGCCCCGACGAGCCCAGCGCCAGGGCGGTCGAAAGCCCCGCGATGCCCGCGCCGATAATCAGAACCTGCTCGCTCATCCTGTTCTCCCGCTCCGCCCGGCCCCGGACGTTCCTTCCACAAAACTAGACCGTGGTATAGCGAGAAGATAGGGAGACGAAAGGGGTCTGTCCAGCGATGGAAACCGGCCGGATCGTGATTTTTCGTGGCCTCGCCGTTACCCTGCGGAAGGAAGCTTCAGCCCGGCGACCAGAAGGCAGATCCAGCCGATCATGAAGGCGACCCCGCCGAGTGGCGTGACGAGAACGAGCGCCCGGCTACCCGTCGCGCCGAGATAGTAGAGCGAACCGGAAAAGAGGACCGTGCCGATGACGAAGGCCCATCCGGCTGTCGGGACGAGGGCGGACGGTCCCCGCGAAGCGAGCCAGGCGACCGCGAGAAGTGCCAGCGCGTGATACATGTGATAGCGCGCGCCGATCTCGAATGTCGCGATCTGGTCGGGCGGCACGCGGGATCCGAGACCATGCGCACCGAAGGCCCCGATCGCGACCGCCAGAAAGCCCGACAGGGCGCCGATGCTGAGCCAGAATTTCATGCGTTTATCCTTGTTCTTCCTGTCCGACGGAAAAGCGGAAGGGCATCGTAAGTGCAAAGGAAGGGGCCTGCCATGAAATCTCCTGCGATTCGCATCTGTCTCGTGCTTGCTGCTCTATCGGTCGCAGCGCCTGTCTCGGCCGGACTTTTTTCGGCCGAGCCGTCGCTCCCATCCGGAGCGCGGGTCGAGCACGACGTGTCATATGGGTCCGACGACGCGCAGCGCATGGATGTCTACATCCCGGCGCATCAGCAAGGCGCGCCGATCATTCTGATGGTGCATGGCGGCGCCTGGGCGATCGGCGACAAGGACATGGGCCGCGTGGTCGATAACAAGGTTGCCTACTGGCTTCCGAAGGGCGTCATCTTCGTGACGACCAACTACCGGATGGTTCCGGACGCCGATCCGTTGACGCAGGCCGACGATGTGGCGAAGGCGCTCGCTCTGGTCCAGATAAAGGCCGCATCATGGGGGGGCGATCCGGCGCGCGTCGTACTGATGGGGCATTCGGCGGGCGCGCATCTCGTCGCGCTGCTGACGGCCGATCCCTCCATCGCGGCAGGGCAGGGCGCGAAACCCTGGCTCGGCACAGTCGTCCTCGACAGCGGCGCTCTCGATGTCGGCGCGATCATGCGCCGCTCGCATTACCGCTTCTATGATCGTGCTTTCGGGAAGGATCCCGGCTATTGGGACAAGGCCTCGCCCACCTTACGCCTGACCGGCAAGCCACAGCCCATGCTGGTCGTCTGTTCGACCAAGCGCGATGATTCCTGTCCACCCTCTCGCGATTTCGTCGAGAAGGCGACCGCGCTCGGCGGCCGCGCGAACCTCTTGCAGGAACCGCTGACACATCGCGAGATTAATGAGACGTTGGGTTTGCCCGGCGATTACACGAACGCGGTCGAAAGCTTCCTGCAAACGCTCGGTCTGCCCTGAGCAGCGACTTGGAAGCGGCGTCAATCTCGCGCATGCTCCGACCATGGATGAATTTCAAACCACGCGACTGAAGGCCCGCCGCATGGATGAGGGCGACCTGGCGGAGCTTTGCATGATGCACAACGATCCGCGCGTGATGGCGACGCTGGGCGGCATCCGCTCCGATGACGAGACGCGCAAATATCTGGCGGACAACGCCGATCACTGGAGCCGCTATGGCTTCGGCGTCTGGTCGCTGCGCGACAGAGGCGGAAGGTTTGCAGGCCGGGCCGGCATTCGCCACCTCGACCTCGATGGCATCGATGAGGTTGAACTCCTTTATTCCTTCATGCCCGAATTCTGGGGTGCCGGCATGGCGACGGAAATCGCCGAAGCCTTGCTCGACATCGGTTTCCGCGAGCATGGCCTTCAGAACATCGTCGCCTACACGCTGACAGACCATCGCGCCTCGCGACGGGTGATGGAGAAGGTCGGTTTCCAACTGGAATCCGAGCGCGACATCAAGGGGTATCCTTGCGCGCTCTATCGCCTGCAAGCAGCGGCATTCAGGAAACCGATATGAAAACCAATGCACTGGTGCCTGAACTTTATGTCGCCGATTTCGACCGCAGCATTGCTTTCTATCGCGATCTGCTCGGCTTCGAGGTCGTCTATATTCGCGTCGAGGAACGGTTCGCCTTCATCGCGCGAGAGGGCGCCCAGCTGATGCTCGAACAGTCGCTCGACCCGGAGCGGACTTGGATCGCAGGCGATCTGGCGCATCCATATGGTCGCGGCATCAATCTGCAAATTCGCGTCAGCAACATCGAGGCGCTTCGCGTTGTGCTGGAAGATGCGGGCGTTCTCTTTTTTCTTCAGCTCGAAGACAGATGGTATCGGCGCGGCGACGAACTCACCGGCAATCGCCAGTTTGTCGTCCAGGATCCTGATGGCTATCTCCTGCGCTTCTATCAGGACCTTGGTTCGAAACCAGTAATGCACGCCTGATACCGCCTGCGTGTACGAGCTTCGCGCCGCGGTCATCTGTGTTACCGGATCGGCCGAAAACACAAGCGAATGACAAAAGTCGACGCGACAATTGATGTCGGCGGGGGTCCTCTTTCGATCCTCCCTCCGGAAATCCCGGTGGGCTTCGGGTCAACAAAAGGATGAACTCCCATGGCCAGCTTCTTCAAGAATGCGCTTTTTGCTGGCGCGGCTGTTTTTGTGTTCGCTGCGGCGCCGGCATATGCCGCCTCGCCGCTTGATGGTATCAGCGGTGGACTGCCTGGTCTTCCGAGTGTCCCCGGTCTTCCCGATCCCTCCAGTCTCCCGAGCTTGCCGAGCCTTCCCGGCGGTCTCGGCGATCTTGGCGGCGGTGCGTTGCCGATCTCCGTCGGCTTTACCCCGTCGGGCCCGAGTGGCGACATTGTCCTCAGTGGGGGCGCTGCGACACCCGGCGGCGGCGGTACCCTGACCGTCTCGGTGTCTCCGCCTTCGTCAGGCGGTCTGCCCGGCCTGCCGAGCCTACCGGGCCTTCCGTCCGGCGGTCTGCCGAGCCTGCCGGGCTTGCCGAGCCTGCCGTCGTCCGGCCTCCCGTCCATTCCGGGCTTGCCGGCCTTGCCGGTAGGGTTGCCGTCCGGCGGTCTGCCGAGCCTGCCCGGACTTCCGTCCGGCGGCTTGCCGAGCCTCCCGGGCTTGCCGAGCCTGCCGTCGTCCGGCCTCCCGTCCGTTCCAGGCCTGCCCAGCCTTCCGTCGTCGGGACTTCCGGCCTTGCCGGTGGGACTGCCGTCCGGTGGCCTGCCCGCGAGCGGCGGCGCATCGGCGTCGGGCACCGTCAGCCTGTAAGGCACATCGAAAGATATACGAAAGCCGGGGCGCAGCATGCAGACCGCATGCTGCGCTTTCGTTTGGCCGGAGACATGCTTCCGGCGAAACAGGGTTTCAGAAGTATTCCGTATCAGGATCGATCCGACCGCACGTTTATCTCCGCGCCATCCCGAGGCTCCGGCGGAGCGTCGCGACGGCGGTCTCGCGGATGCGGGCGAGATCGGTCGTCGGGTCGATCAGCCATTGCGTGCTGACGCCGAGCAGCAGGCTGCCGATCATCAGCGCGGCCGCCTCGGCGTCGATCTCCAGCGAGATGCTGCCATCGGCCTGGCCGCGATCGATCTGCGACATGAAACGCGTCTTCGCCTTCTGATGAGAGGCGGCGAAGGCGGCGCGCAGGCGGGAGAGCGTCGCGACCGTGCCCGCCATGGCGACGAAATAGGCCCTGAGTGCGGTTTCCGTTTCGAAGTTCCTCAGGAAAGTATCGACCGAGCCGAGGATCGCATCGAGGCCGGACAGGGCGTCGACGCCCTCATCGGCATAGAGCTCGTCGGACCTCTGATGCAATTCGTTGATGAGCGCCTCGATCAACCCGTCTTTCGAGCCGAAGCGCTGGCTGGCGAGGCCCCGGCTATACCCGGCCCGCGCGCCCACCTTCTCGAAGGTTGCCGCCTGGAAGCCTTCTTCGGCAATGAGCTCCGCGGCAGCATCCAGAAGGCTCTGGTCCGACTGTGCGCGCCGCTCCGCCTGCGTTCGGCGCGCGGACTGGGCGGGAGAGGAGAGGGTGTCGATTTCGGTTGGATCGGCCATTTAGCTGTTTACATAGTTGTTGGACGTATAGCAACATGACCGCAACAGATAATCAAGCGGGCCATTCAGAGCCTGCCGGTAGATCAGGGAGCGGCCAGAATGAGCATTCAGGACACGATTTCTCACGACATGATTCCGCAGGACGTCGCCGACACCATCGTCGACCCCAAGGCCTATTCGGCCGAGAAGCCGGTGGATGAGGCTTTCGCTTTTTTGCGCAAGGAAATGCCCTTCGCGCGGGCGCAGCCGGAAGGCTTCGACCCCTTCTGGGTGGTGACGAAGCATGCCGACATTCTCGAGGTCGAGCGCCAGAACGATCTCTTTCACAACGGCGACATGGCGACGACCCTGACGCCCATCGATGTCGACAGGAAAGTCCGCGAAATGATGGGCGGCAGCCCCCATCTCGTGCGCTCTCTGGTGCAGATGGACAACCCGGACCACATGGCCTACCGCCGGCTGACGCAAGCCTGGTTCCTGCCGCCGAACATCAAGAAGCTCGAAGGGCGCATCCGCGACATCGCCAAAGTCTTCATCGACCGCATGGCCGACATGGGCGGCGAGTGCGACTTCGCAAAGGACGTCGCGCTTTACTTCCCGCTCCACGTCATCATGGAAGTGCTGGGCGTGCCGGAAGCCGACGAGCCGCGCATGCTGAAGCTGACGCAGGAGCTTTTCGGCAGCAACGACCCGGATCTCAATCGCGCAGGCGCCGAGCATACGAGTTTCGAGGCGGGCCTTGCCTCGATGCAGCAGACCATCGGTGACTTCATCACCTACTTCAATGCGATCACCGAGGATCGGCGCGCCAATCCGCGCGAGGATCTGTCCAGCGTCATCGCCAACGGCCAGATCGGCGGGCAGCCGCTCGATCATTTCGCGGCCATGTCCTATTACATCATCGCCGCGACGGCGGGGCACGACACGACGTCGAACACGACGGCGAGCGGCCTCTGGGCGCTGGTCGAACGTCAGGATCAGTTGAAGCGCCTGCAGGGCGATCTCTCGCTCATCCCGAGCTTCATGGAAGAGACCATTCGCTGGGCGACGCCGGTGAAGCATTTCATGCGCTCGGCCACGGCCGACACCGTCGTGCATGGCCGGGAAGTCGCCAAGGGCGACTGGATGATGCTTTGCTATCCGTCCGGCAATCGCGATGAAGACGTCTTCGACGCGCCATTCGAATTCCGTATCGATCGGACGCCGAACAAGCAGCTCGCCTTCGGTTATGGTGCGCATCTCTGCATCGGCCAGCATCTCGCGCGCATGGAAATGCGGATTTTCTGGGAAGAACTGCTCTCGCGTCTGAAGTCGATCGAATTCGCCGGGACGCCGAAGCTGTCGCAATCGAATTTCGTCTGCGGCCCCAAATCAATTCCGATCCGGTATAAGATGAACTGAGTGCGGCATCGGGTGGAGGTCGTCATGAAGAAATGGCAGTGCAGAACCTGCGGCTTCATCTATGACGAGGCGGAGGGCTTGCCGGAAGAGGGCATTCCCGCCGGTACGCTCTGGGACGATGTGCCCGACGACTGGATCTGCCCCGATTGCGGCACCCCGAAATCCGACTTCGACATGGTCGAGGCCGATTGAGACAGGGAGACCGGCATCCGCTGGATGCCGACTTCGTTCTTTAGGTGACGTAGCGGCATGTCGCGTTCGGTTGACCCGGCGTAGCCCGCGCTTCATTCTCCTCGAAATTCAAAACAACAAGTCGGCAAAGCCGGCACCAGGGAGGTTTCATGCTGACCAAGGCGGATGATTATCCCATCCATCAGACGCCGGAGCCCATCGCGTTTTCGGGCACCGACCGCAATTTCTACGACCGTTATTTCTTCAACGGATATACGAAATCGGGCGACGTCTTCTTCAGTGCCGCGCTCGGCGTCTATCCGCACATCAACGTGATGGATGCGTCCTTCTGCGTCGTCGTAAAGGGCGTGCAATATGCGCTTCACGCCTCGCGCCATCTCAACATGGAGCGCCTCGACACGAAGGTCGGACCGATCGCCATCGATGTCGTCGAACCGTTGAAGAGCCTTCGCGTCACTGTCGGCGATAATGAGCATGGCATTCGCGCCGACATCACATTTCATGCCCGCGCCATTCCGTTGAAAGAGCCGCGGTTCACGCGCCGCAACGGTCCGCGCACCTTGATGGACCTGACGCGCCTGACGCAGAACGGCACCTATGAAGGCTGGATCGAGGTCAAGGGCGAGCGCATCGAGGTGAAGCGTGACGCCTTCTGGGGCACGCGCGACCGCTCCTGGGGCGTGCGTCCGATCGGCGCCGCCGACGCGCAGCCGATGGTGCCGCCGATGCCGTTCCAGTTCTACTGGCTCTGGGCGCCGCTCAATTTCGAGGACCGCATCTCGCTCTATCATGTGAACGACGACGAGCATGGCGACGCCTGGAACCACAATGCGGTGATCTGCGGCCTCGACGGCGCGGAGCCGGAGGAAATGGCGAAGTGCCGTTCCGAGGTCCAGTTCATCCCCGGCTCGCGCCACGCGAAATCCGCCTCGCTCTT
Source organism: uncultured Alphaproteobacteria bacterium (assembly GCA_903889655.1). GTDB lineage: Bacteria > Pseudomonadota > Alphaproteobacteria > Parvibaculales > Parvibaculaceae > Parvibaculum. The sequence continues at coordinate 16,663 of CAISYL010000013.1, forward strand.
CTTCGAGCACCGCAAGGGCGGCCAGACGCGCATCGACCTGACGCCGAAATGGAATTTCTACATGCTCGGCCTCGGCTATGGTCATCCCGAATGGGGCCACGGCGCCTACAAGGGTCCGCTCGCCGTCGGCTACGAGGAATTCAAGACCGCCGACATCAAGAGCTTTGCGCCGCCGCATCTGCACATCCAGGCGTTCGTCGACGCGAAAATGACGTCGCCGGATGGCTCGACGCGGGTCGGCAGCGGCGTGCTTGAGCAGCTGGTCATCGGGCCGCACGCCCCGTCCGGTTTCACGGACATTCTCGATCCCTTCAAGGGTTGAGGAGGCAAACATGGAAGATTTGGCCCCGCGCTTTGCGGCTTATCTCGCGCATCGCATGCCACAGGCTTCGAATGTCGAAGTCGCCGGCGTCTCGCGCATTCACGGCGGCGCGAGCCGCGAGACTTTCCGTCTCAGCGCCACATGGAAAGAGGGCGGTCGCGATGTTGCGCGCCCGCTGGTCCTGCGCCGCGATCCGGTCGCGAGCCTGATCGAGACCGAGCGCGATCTTGAATACAACGCCTACCGCGCCTTCCATCCGACGGGCCTGCCCGTCCCCGAACCTCTGTTCCTCGAGACGGAGCTGAAATGGCTCGACCGGCCCTTCTTCGTGATGGAGCAGATCGTCGGCTGCGCCGCGGGCTCGCCATTCAATCCGGACCCTTACGGTCCGTTGGCGGAGAAAATCGGCCGTCAGTTCTGGACGCATCTTGGCCGTATCGCCGCAGCCGAACCGAAAGACATAGGCTTCGAGATGGAAGCGGTCGCGCCAGGCGAATGCTGGAAGCGCGAACTCGACAAATGGGAAAAGGTTATCGACGAGGATGAGCTCTCCCCGCAGCCCATCGCCCGTGCGGCGATCCGCTGGCTCCGCCGCAATCCGCCGCCGCCGGCGCAGAAACTCTCCGTCGTGCACGGCGATTACCGCACCGGCAATTTCCTCTTCAATGAGGAGGGCGACATCAAGGCGATCCTCGATTGGGAAATGTGCCATCTCGGCGATCCGCTCGAAGACATCGCCTGGGCAGCCGATCCGCTCTGGGCCTTTGCGACGCCGGACCGCCCCGGCGGCATGATCCCGCGCGCCGAAGCCTTGCATCTCTGGCAGGAGGCGAGCGGACTGAAGATCGATCCCGTCGGCTTGCGCTGGTGGGAAATTTTCAATTCGCTGAAGGGCCTCGCGATCTGGATTTCGGCCGGCAAGGAATATCACACCGGCGCCAACCGCGACCCGATCCTCGCTCTGTCGAGCTGGTACTGCACCGACATGCATGACCGCATTCTGGCCGGACGTCTCTCGGCACTGGCCAAGGAGGAACGCGCATGAAACCCGAAGTCGATACCGCGCTGAGCGGTTTCTTCGTCACGCTGATGACCGAAATCGCCCCGCAGCTCGGCGGCGAATATTCGACCGGCAGCGTCGGCCTGATCGGCATGTCGATCGCCATGGCCGCGCAGGAATATGATCGCGCCGCCGATATCCGTTTTCGCGAAAATGAGGGCATGCGCGCCCTCTTTGCGGAAGCGGGCAAGCTCGTCGAGGATAAGGCATTGGCGAAACGTCTGCTCGATGCCGCAACGACGAAGGACACGTCCCTGAAAGTCAGTGCGCTCAATGTCTCGAATGATGCGCTGAAGACCCTGCTGATCGAGCTTCAGACCAGCGTCGAAACGTCGAAATCCTCCTGGGCGCCGGCGCTCGATGAAAAGATCTGGGCCTTCCTCGTCGACGCCATGGAAGGGCGACGGCTGGTCTTCCCGGCGCTCGGTTAGCGGGCTCCGCGGGTGACGATGGCGACCTCGCCCCATTTTCCGGCAAGGCGCCATCCCTCCCGCGTCAGCGCCGCGGCGAGCGTCGTCCGGCGCGTCACGACGGTATCGATGCGCCAGCGCTCCAGCACGTCGCGCCATCCGGGCTCCAGCCGCTCGACGAGAA
>CAISYL010000014.1 GCA_903889655.1 uncultured Alphaproteobacteria bacterium
CGCCGGTTTCGGTCTGCCACCATGTATCGACGATCGGGCAGCGGCTATCGCCGACGACGCGGTGATACCAGAGCCAGGCTTCCGGATTGATCGGTTCGCCGACCGAGCCGAGGAGGCGCAGGCTCTTGCGGCTCGTCTTCTTCACCGGCTCGTCGCCATCGCGCATCAGCGCGCGCAGCGCCGTCGGCGCGGTGTAGAAGATGTTGACCTGATGCTTGTCGATGACGTTCCAGAAGCGCGAATTGTCCGGATAATTCGGCACGCCTTCGAAGATCAGCGTCGTCGCGCCGTTCGCCAGCGGTCCATAGACGATGTAGCTGTGACCCGTCACCCAGCCGACATCGGCCGTGCACCAGTAGATGTCGCCATCCTGGTAGTCGAAGACATATTGATGCGTCATCGACGCATAGACGAGATAGCCGCCGGTGGTGTGGAGCACGCCCTTGGGCTTGCCGGTCGATCCACTCGTATAAAGGATGAAGAGCGGGTCTTCCGCGTTCATCACTTCGGGGGCGCAGTCGGCCGGAACCTTCGCCGCCTCTTCGTGATACCAGACATCGCGACCCGCCTGCATCGCGACCGCGCCGCCCGTGTGGCGCACGGTGACGACGCTGGTGACGCCGGGGCATTTCTTCAGCGCTTCGTCGGTGTTGACCTTGAGCGGAATCTTGCGACCGCCGCGCACGCCTTCATCGGCGGTGATGACGACGGTCGACGCGCAATCGACGATGCGGCCGGCGAGGCTATCCGGCGAGAAGCCGCCGAAGACGATCGAATGCACCGCGCCGATGCGGGCGCAGGCGAGCATCGCGTAAGCCGCCTCGACGATCATCGGCATGTAGATCGTGACGCGGTCGCCTTTCTTCACGCCCTGCGCCTTCAGCACATTGGCGAAGCGGCAGACCTCGGCATGGAGTTCCTTGTAGGTGATCTTCTTCGAATCTTTCGGATCGTCGCCTTCCCAGATGATCGCGACCTGGTCGGGACGATCCGTCAGGTGACGGTCCACGCAATTGACGCTGGCGTTGAGCTCGCCATCCTCGAACCATTTGATGTGCAGGTTCTTCGGATCGTAGGAGACGTTCTTCACCCTGGTGAAGGATTTCATCCAGTCGATGCGCTTGGCCTCTTCGCGCCAGAACGTATCCGGGTCGCGCAGGCTCGCCTCGTAAAGCGCCTTGTAGCGCGCCGCGTCGATGTGAGCCCGCGCCGCCCAGTCGTCGGAAACGGGAAAGAGTTCGTTGGTCATGGGGCGCGCTCCTCGTCGATAGTCCAGCCGCTTCCGGCGGCCCTGCTTTTGGCCGGTATTATGGGGCGCGGGCGCGGCGGGTCAATCGGCGAGCGTCAGGCCTCCGCTTGTGTCGCAGCTCCGTCATGTTCGAGCGCGGCGATTTCCTCGTCGCTCAGGCCGACTTCGCGCAAGACCTCCGCCGTCTGCTCGCCGAGCTTCGGCGGGTGGCGGCGGATATTGGCCGGGGTGGCGCTGAACCGCACCGGCGGCTTCAGGGCGAAATAGGGCCCGGCATGCGGGTGCTCGTAGCGCTGGAAGAAACCGACCGCCTTCAGATGCGGATCGTCCTGCAGATCCTCGAAGCGGTTCATCTTCACGGCCGGAATGCTGCGCGGCACGAGCAGAGCCAGCCATTCCTCGGTCGTCTTCGTCTCGGTCAGCTCCTCGATCATTGCGTAAAGCGCGCGGATGTTCTGGGTGCGCGCCTTGTAGGTCGCAAAGCGCGGGTCCTCGAAGACGCCGGGGCGGCCCGCCAGCTCGAAGAAGATTTCCCACTGCTTGTCGGAATAGGGCAGGAGGCCGATATGGCCGTTCTTCGTCTTATAAGGCCGGCGGTCGGGATTGGTGATGCGCGGATAGGTCCATTGCCCAGTCGGCGGATCGTAGACGTGATCGTAGAAATGTTCCGCGAGCAGGAACGAGGTGACGGCTTCGAGCATCGGCACCTCGACGAATTGGCCTTCGCCGGTGCGCTCGCGGTGAAAGAGCGCCGCGGTAACCGCCGAGACGAAGAAGAGGCCCGAGACCTTGTCGGCCATGATGGTCGGCACGTAGCGCGGCTGGGGATTGCCGTCCATGACGCTCAGGATCTCGGCCGCGCCGGAGCCGGCCTGTATCAGATCGTCGTAAGCCGGGAGGCCGGCATAGGGACCGTCGGAGCCGTAGCCCGCCGCATGGACGAAGACGATATCGGGCTTTACCGCCTTCACGTCTTCGTAAGAGAGGCCGAGCTTCTTCATCGCGGCGTAGCGGACATTCGAGGTCAGCACGTCGGCGGTGGCGATGATCTTCAAGAGCGCCTTGCGGCCGGCGGGCTTTGCGAGATCGATCAGCACCGAACGCTTGTTGCGATTGATGGTCAGGAAGATCGGTCCGAGATCGGACGAGGCGCCTTCGGGGATGTGGCCGGGCCAGCGCATGATGTCGCCGCCGAAGCCGCCGCCGCCGGTCGGCGAGGGCGCCTCGATCTTGATGACGTCGGCGCCGTAGTCGCCGAGGATCTGCGTCGCATAGGCGCCGAAGACGACGCTGGTGAGATCGACGATGCGGATGCCCTTCAACGGGCCCGTCACGTCGCTCGCCATCTTCCCGGTCTCGTTCGTTCGGGTCTCGCTCACTCGATCCTCCACCGTTACGGCCGTATCGTTTCTTGTTGTCCGCGCCAGACGTAAAGCGCGTCAGGTAGCTTTTCCTCGTTGTCGCGGCCCTCCGTCAAGCGTTCGCAGACGAGACCGCGGTCTTCATAGAAGCGCCGCGCGCTCCTGTTTTCCTGGAAGGTCCAGAGCGAGAAGCCTTGAGGACGCTGCGTTTTCACGGCGTCGAGAAGGGCGTCGCCGAGCCCGTGATTTTGCAAGGCGGGATGCACATAAAGATGCGCAAGCCATGTTTCGCCCGGCCTGTCGTCGATGGCGGCGAAACCGGCGATGCGGAGCCTGCCGTAAAGCGGCAGGGCGACGGCCCAGACTTCGTGGCTGCCGGCGACGTCGCGCAGGAAGGCGCGGGTCTCTTCCGCGGTGTGAAGCGCGGGGAGGTAGGGCATGGCCGCCCGCGCCGCCATCAAGACCTCCGCGAGTTCGGGCCATTCCTCGGGCCCCGCGCGGCGCGGCTCGATCTTCACGGGTCCGGTTTTCCCGCGCTCGATTTTCATTTGGGAGTCTTTCTCGGTCGCACCATATTGGAAGGCAGAGAGTAACCCACGGCGACGGGACACGTCATGCTGCTGCATCTGTCGAGCTGGCCGGAGATCGAGGATTACCTCACGCGATCGCGTGGAATCGTCATCCCCATCGGCTCGACCGAACAACATGGGCCGACGGGCCTCATCGGCACGGATGCGATCTGCCCGGAAGTGATCGCGAAGCGCGCGTCGGACGAAGCAGGCTTTCTCGTCGGCCCGACCTTCAATGTCGGCATCGCGCAGCACCATCTGGGCTTTCCCGGCACGATGACGCTCCGCCCTTCGACCATGATCGCGGCGCTGCATGATTGGGTCGCGTCGCTGGCGCGGCACGGCTTCGAGCGGATCTATTTCTTCAACGGTCATGGCGGCAACGTCTCGACCATCAATGCGGCCTTTTCGGAAATCTATGCCGACCGGTCGCTCAGCGCCGACGCCTCCAATCGCGGGCCGGTCAAATGCAGGCTTGCCAACTGGTGGGACTATGCGCCGGTGATGGATTTCTGCCGGGCGAAATATGGGTCCTCGCATGGCAGCCACGCGACGCCGTCGGAAGTCGCCGTCACCTGGTTCGCGCATCCGGAGGCGATCAAGAGCCGCGAGATGAGCCCGAAGATTGCACCGACCGGCCGCTTCACCGATGCCGAGGATTACCGGTCGAAATTTCCCGACGGACGCATCGGCTCCGATCCGACGCTCGCCACGGCGGAGGATGGCGGCGAACTGATCGCGCTGTCGGCCAGAAGGCTGATCGAGGATTACGGGCGGTTCGTCGCCGGCTGACTTGCCGCGATCCTGACTTCGCCGTCGATCACCTCGACCGCCACCGGCGTCAGACGTCTTCCCGTGCAGGGGCCGGAGGTGCAGAGCCCGCTCTCGATCTCGAAGAGCGCGGCATGGACGCCGCAGACGATGCGGGTCTCGTCGAGCGTCAGAAATTTGTCCGGCCAGTTGTCGAGGCGCGCATGGGCATGCGGGCACTCGTTGAGATAGGCGTGGACCGCGCCGTCTTTCCGTACAAGGAACATGTCGAAGCGGTCCGCGCCGTGGCCGAAGGTGAAGCCCTTCGCGCCCGGATCGTCCAGCGCATCGGGCTTGCAGAGGACGGTGCCGGGCGGCGGTGCGACGGATTCCGTCATAGCCCTCCCCCCTTGAGGGGGAGGGTTGGGAGGGGGGTGAGCGGCAGAAAAGAATCTTTTGAAGAAGTCCCCCCACCCGAACGGCTTTGCCGTTCGACCTCCCCCTCAAGGGGGGAGGTCAAGAAAGGCGAGCGATCTCGCATCAGACTCCCGGCGCTTTCGCGAGGCCGCCCATCTTGCAGATGAGCTTCCACTCGTTGTCGCGCACAGGCTGCACGGAGAGGCGCGACATTTTCAGCAGGATCATGTCGGCGAGTCTTGGCTCGGCCTTGACGTCGGCGAGCGAGACCGGTTTCGGCATGTCCTCCACGGCTTCGATGTCGACGAGGCCGAACTTCTTCGTCTCGTCGGTCGGGTCCGGATGATGCTCGGCAATGACGCGGACGATGCCGACGATCCGCTTCTCGTCGACCGAATGATAGAAGAAGCCGAGATCGCCCTTCTTCATCGCCTTCATGTTGTTGTTGGCCTGGTGGTTGCGCACGCCCGTCCAGGGTTCGCCCTTCGCGCCCTTCTTCTTCTGGTCGTCCCATGACCAGGCCGAAGGTTCCGATTTGAAAAGCCAATAAGCCATCTTGCGTCTTCCCTAGCGCGGATTGAGCAGCCACTTCCAGGCGCGGATTTCAAAAGCGGCGAAGAGCCCCGCTTTCGTATAGGGGTCTTCGGCCGCGAATTCTTCGGCCGTCGCGCGATCGGCCACGTCGATGACCAGCATGCTGCCGTTCATCGTCGCGCCGTCCTCGGCGAGGAAAGGTCCGCCCGCCGCCACGACGTTCTTCTCTTTCCAGTATTTCAGATGCGCCTCGCGATTGGCGAGGCGGACTTCGAGAGCGTTCGGCTTGTCGGTGCCGATGAGGCAGAAGAGCATTCGGGGTCTCCGGTCAGCTTTCGCTTTTGAAGGGGCGGGTGAGAAGGGCGACGATCGCTTCGTCGACATTCGATTTGCCGGTCACGATCGCGGCGATGGCGGCCGAGATCGGCATTTCTATATCGTATTTCGCCGCAAGCTCCACGACGGCGGTGGCGGAAAAGACGCCTTCGCTGACCGAGTGGCGACTGCCGAGAATGTCTTCGAGCGACTTGCCCTGTCCGAGCGCCATGCCGAGCGACATGTTGCGCGACTGCGGTGAATTGCAGGTGAGGACGAGATCGCCGAGGCCGGAGAGCCCCGCCAGCGTTTCGGCCTTCGCGCCGAGCGCGAGGCCAAGGCGCGTCATCTCGGCAAAGCCCCGCGTCGTCAGGGCGGCCCGGGCGCTGGCGCCGAAGCCCTTGCCCTCGACGATGCCGCAGGCGATGGCGAGCACGTTCTTCACCGCGCCGCCGATTTCGGCGCCGATGAGGTCGGAGGCGTAATAAGGACGGAAGGTCGGCAGGCCGATCGCATGGACGAGGGCAAGGCCCGTCGCTTCGTCGGCGCAGGCCAACGTGATGGCGGTCGGCAGGCCGCGGGCGACCTCGGCGGCGAAGCTCGGCCCGGAAAGCACGGCGGGCATGGCTTGCGGCAGGGCTTCGGCCAGCACTTCGGTCAGCAGCTTCAACGTGCCCTGCTCGACACCCTTGGCGCAGAGAAGGACCGGCGTGCCGGGGCGGAGCGTCGGCTTCAGCCCGGCGCAGACGGCGCGCATGTGCTGGGCCGGCGTCACCATCAGCAGCGCGTCGGCGGCGGCGGCTTCCTCGAGCGCCGGCGTTGCGCGGATCGCCTCGTCGAGGGCGATGCCAGGCAGGAAGAGAGCATTTTCATGGGTGCCGTTGACCGCCTCGACGACTTCCGGCTCGCGCGCCCAGAGCGTCACCCGGTGCTTGAGGCCGCTGTCGCGGCCGGCCCGGGCCGCTACCTGCGCCAGCGCCGTGCCCCAGGCGCCGCCACCGATGACGCCGATATGTCCGAATTCCCGCATCGCCTGAAAGCCCGTCTCACTTGTCCCGATTGCTGCGATCGCTAACGATTGAACGATTCGTTGAATATTTACCGCGGCGATCTACAATCACTTCTATGAACGCTCCCGACGATACACGCCAGAAAATCATAGACGCGGCCAAGAAGCGGTTTGCCCATTACGGCTACGGCAAGACGACCATGGCCGATCTCGCGGTCGACTGCGATATGTCGCCCGGGAATCTCTATCGCTATTTCCCGGGCAAGCTCGATATAGCGGAGGAAATCGCCCGCGAAGCCTCGATCCGGACCGCGGAAGAACTCTCCCATATCCTGACCCAGCCCGGCCGGACGGCTTGCGAAAGGCTGCACGACTTCCTGTTCCAGGATCTGCGCGAGACCTTTCATACGCTGGAAAAAGACCCCAAGCTGGTCGAGATGGCGCAGATCATCACCGCCGAACGGCCGCATTTTCACAATGAGGGCTTGAAGCGGGAACGCGAAGTGCTGCGCCGGATCATCGACTACGGCAATGCGTCGGGCGAATTTTCGGTCGCCGATCCTGAATTCATCGCGGAGATGATCCAGTCGGCGACCCTGAAGTTCAGCTATCCGCAGCTTTTCACCCGACTGTCCCTCGACAGGCTCGAGCGCGAACTCGAAGGCGTCTATGCGCTGATCATCGGCGGCCTCAGGGCTGGTATCTCGATGAGCGACCCGCACCGAAATATGGTAGACGCCTGAGGATTGCTGCGACGCAGCAATTTCGTTCAAATTCGCAAAAATGTCGCAAGTGACTGATTTGTATGAGACAACGTCTCGTACAACGTCGTTATGTGTTGCGCTGCGGCAACATCGAACATGAAGATTGAATATTTTTCGTTTCATTCATTGTTTTTCATTCAGGGTCCTCCTAGATAGGGGTTGTCGAAGGGGTGCCCTCCTCCTTCGGCCGCATCGAAGGAGAGACCGCCATGACACTCGCAGCGCTGAAGTCCCATTTCGAAAGCCCCGTTACGGCCGGCGCCGCTCCGCGCCATGACGCCGAGATCCTGCCCTGGGCGAAATCGGCCCGTCGCAGTGCGCCTGCGGTTCGCGACACGCTCGGCGGCCATCTCGCCGGTGCCGCGCTCGCGACCTACGCATTCTTCAACCTCGCCTATGTGCTCGTGCACTACGCGATCTGAATCACATCCCAGGCGCGGTCGCCAAAGCGACGCTGCAGCCTGACCGAAACCGAAGGAGAAAAATCATGAACTTCACCGCCAACAAGGCGCAGTTCGCCGAAAACCTCGCGACCCGTTTCATCGTCGTGGTCCTCGCCGCCTATTCCCTCGCGCTCATCGCGCAGACGGCCGGCGTCGTCCACCTCGCCTAACCTTTCCCGTCGGGCTCTACCCTCCCTCCCCAGGGCCCGGCACACTTGAAGCCTGCCAACTCAGGTCTTCTGGCCCCGGCGTCTCCTCACGCCGGGGCTTTTTTTATCCACAGATGAAGGCGACCACAGGAACTTCTTAACCATGAAGCGGTTAGGCTCAGGGCAAGCGTTTCCGTCAGCATGGCCATCTTCAATGACCGCGACCTCTCCGCACCAGAACCTCTATCCCTTTTCGATCGATGTGCCGGTCAGCGAGCGCCGCGCGCGCAGCATCAACATCGAACCGATGCTGGCCTGGTGCGAAAGCGTCTTCGGAGAAGAATGGCGGCCGCGCAATCGCCGCAACGCTGTCAGGTTCTGCTTTCGCTCGGAACGCGCCGTGGCGCAGTTCGCGGAACAGTGGCGGCCCCAGCTCTAGATTTTCGGCATCGGTTTTCAGGCCTTCACGCCGGCGCCGCGCGTCGCATGCGCCGTCGGATCGAGCGGCCAGCGCGCCAGCGGGCTGATATCGAGCCCGTCCATTAGCCCCAGTGCCAGACGTTCCGCGCCCGCCCAGGCGATCATCGCGCCATTGTCGGTGCAGAGCTGCGCCGGGGGCACGATGAAACCGAAGCCTTGCTCCGCGGCCACGGCTTCAAGCCGGGCGCGCAACGTCCGGTTCGAGGCGACGCCGCCGGCGACGACGAAGCGCCGCGCGCCTTCGGGCAGGTCCGCCATCGCCATTGCGTGGCGGACACGGTCGGCGAGCACCTCGGCGACGGTCGCCTGGAAGCTCGCCGCGATATCGGCGCGGAGACGATCGGTCAACGGGGCCTGCGCTTCCGCCAGCTGACGCACGGCCGTCTTGAGCCCCGAGAATGAGAAGTCGCAACCGGGCTTGCCGAAGAGGGGCCGGGGGAGGGGGAAGCGGGAGGGGTCTCCGTCCGTCGCCGTACGCTCGACGGCCGGGCCGCCCGGAAAGCCCAGACCCATCAGCTTCGCGACCTTGTCGAAGGCTTCCCCCACCGCATCGTCGATGGTGGTGCCGAGGCGGCGATACCGGCCGACGCCCTCGACCACCAGAAGCTGGCTGTGGCCGCCTGAAACAAGCAGCAGCAGATAGGGAAAGGGCACGGCATCGGTCAGCCGCGCCGTCAGCGCATGGCCCTCGAGGTGGTTGACCGCGACAAGCGGCAATCCGCGCGCAAGGGCGATGCCCTTCGCGGTCATCAAGCCGACGATGACGCCGCCGATAAGACCGGGGCCGGCCGTCGCCGCAATGGCGTCGAGATCGTCCCAGCCGGCATGGGCGTCGGCCAGTGCCCGCGAGATCAGCCCGTCCAGATGCTCGATATGGGCGCGGGCGGCGATTTCCGGCACGACGCCGCCATAAGGCGCATGTTCGCGGATCTGCGAGAAGACCGCGTTGGAGAGGATTTCCCCGCTTCCATCGGCATGACGGCGCACCACGGCCGCCGCCGTTTCGTCGCAGCTCGTCTCCAGCCCGAGGATCGTGAGTGGGCCCTCACGCGTCATACTGTCCGCCGCTTCGCCGTGGAAAGGGTTCTTGCCGGCCGCTTCTATCGTTTATAAGAGCGGCACGCTCCGGTTCGGGGCTTGGCATAACACCCGGAAGAAGGCTCATGCAACGTCGGCTCCGCATCGGCACACGCGGCTCGAAGCTCGCGCTCATCCAGGCGAATGACGTCGCGGCACGGATCGGCCGCGCGCTCGGTGTGCCTGCCGAGGAGGCCGCCGAGGTCGTCGTCATCAAGACGACCGGCGACCAGGTGCAGGACCGCAATCTCTCGGAAGTAGGGGGCAAAGGGCTCTTCACCAAGGAGATCGAGGAGGCGCTGACCGATGGCGGCATCGATCTCGCCGTCCATTCGATGAAGGACATGCCGACGCGGCTGCCCGACGGGCTCATCATCGACTGCACACTCGAACGCGTCGATCCGCGGGATGCCTTCCTGTCGTCCAAGGCGACCTCGATCGCGACGCTGCCGAAGGGCGCCATCGTCGGCACCTCGTCGCTCCGGCGCGGCGCGCAGGTCAAGGCGCGGCGGCCGGATGTCACCATCGTTCCCTTCCGCGGCAATGTCGATACGCGGCTCAAGAAACTCGCCGACGGCGTCGCCGATGCGACGCTTCTCGCCATGGCGGGTCTCACGCGCATGGGACTTCTCGACAAGGTGACGGCGCCGCTCTCGACCGAGGAAATTCTTCCGGCCGTCGCGCAAGGCGCGGTCGGTGTCGAACGCCGGATGAGCGACGATGAGGTCGCCGAATTGCTGCAGCACCTTCATCATGTCGAGACCGGACTTCGCGTTGCGGCCGAGCGGGCCGCGCTCGCGGTGCTCGACGGATCGTGCCGCACGCCGATCGCGGCGCTTGCGATTATCGACGGCAAGAAGCTTGCGATGCGCGCGATGATCCTGACGCCGGACGGTTCGGAGGTCATCGAGACCTCGCGCGAGGGGCTCGCCACCGACGCCATCGCCATCGGCACGGATGCGGGCGCCGAACTCAAGGGCCGCGCCGGCCCGCATTTCTTCGACGGCGTCTGAGGAAAACCCATGCGGCTTCTCGTCACGCGGCCGGACGAGGATCAGGCGGCGCTCGCCGAAACTCTCGACGCGCTCGGACACCAGACGATCGCGGCGCCGCTTCTTGCCGTGCGGTTCCTCGCCGATGCGGCCATTCCAGACACGCCCTATCAGGCCATCCTCATCACCAGCGCCAATGGCGCGCGGGCCCTTCGCCGCCGCCGTGAGGTGGCGCGGCTCGCGACATTGCCCGTGCTTGCGGTGGGTGAGGCGAGTGCCGCGGCGGCGCGGGTCGCCGGCTTCGCCGATGTGGCGAGCGCCGAGGGCGATGTGGAGGCGCTGGCCGAACTGGCGCTCCGTCGGCTTGAGCCCGGCGGCGGTCCGCTTCTCCATGTCGCCGGCAGCGTCGTCGCGGGCGATCTCAAAACCGTGCTCGAAGGACACGGCTTCAGTGTCGACCGCGTGACGCTTTACGAAGCCGTGGCGGCGGAGCGGCTGCCGATCGCGGCGGCCGACGCGCTCAGGGCCGGGGCCATCGACGGCGCTCTCTTCTATTCGCCGCGCACGGCCCGGAGCTTTGCGGCGCTGGTGCAGATGGAAGGCGTGGCGCAAACACTCGTCACGGTGACGGCCTATTGTCTGTCGCAGGCCGTCGCCGAGGCGCTGGCGGGGCTCCCTTTCAAGGCGGTCGCCATCGCGCCGGAGCCCAATCAGGCGGCCCTGCTCGGTCTGCTCGCGTAACGGGCGTTCTTGTATGGCCGGAAGACGCTTCGGCGTCGCCGGGTGCGACTCAGGGCGGCGGCCGAAAAGGCCGGAATCGGCCGATCCCGCCTTTCCGGTGCCATGATCCTCTCTATAGTGGGGGTCCGATTTTCCGAACGAGGCCGCCCCTGCCCATGGATTTTCAATGAGCGATACCAACGGCAACAACGAGAACGCCAAGCCCGAGGCGGAAGTGCTCGGACCTGAAAAGGCCGGTCGCGAACCCCGCCCCCGCAAGGAGCCGCCGGTCATCGACGGCGAGGCGGAAGTTCTGGCCAGCAGCATGGGCGGCGGTGCGTCGGGCGGCGGAACGGGAAGCGGTCCGCAATCGTCCGCCTCGTCTTCATCCGCCGAAAAGCCTTCCGGCACGCCTGCGGCATCGCGGCCGGGCGGGCTCGGCACGATCGCGCTCGCTCTCATCCTCGCCATCGTCGCCGCCGGTGCGATTTCCTACATCGCGGTCTCGCGGCTCAGCCATGTGGCGGACGAGACGGCGGCCGGGCTCGGCGAGCGCATCCAGACGCTCGAACAGAAGAGCCAGGACAGCGGGCGCGCCCTCGCGGAGACGACGCAGAAGCTCGACCAGCGTCTTGCCGCCGCCGAACAGACGCTCGCGGCGCAATCGCCCGACAGCATCGCCGCCGTCAATGCGCGGCTCGACAAGCTTGCCACCGAAACCGACGCCTTGAAGCAATCGCTGGCCGAAGCGCAGACGGCCTCGCAGGCGAGCCAGCAGAAGCTCGACGAGATTTCGAAATCGATGCCGCCGGCCGGCATCGCCGATCAGGTCGCGAAGATCGAGGCGATGCTGCGTCTTCTCAACGGCGCGCTCGATCAGTTGACGCCGAAGATCGCCGGGATGGAGCAGCGGCTCGCCGCGCTCGAGGCGAAAAAGGAAGATCCCGACGCGGCGGCCCGCGCGGCGCTCGGCCTCGCGCTCGCCAATCTCGCCCGCGCCGCCGAAGGGCCGGGGCCATTCAGGAGCGAGCTCGATGCGGTCGGGGCCTTTCTGCCGAACGAGCCCGAATTGAAGACGCTGGATGCGGCTGCGACGCATGGCGTGCCGACAAGGGCATGGCTCAGGCAGGATTTCCCGACCGTCACGCAATCGATCTTCGATGCGGAGCGCCGCGCCTCGGGCGACGGGCTCTGGGCGCGGTTCGTATCGAACATCCGGTCCGTCGTCACCGTGCGGCGCATCGGCGAGATTTCGGGCGACACGACCGAAGCGCTTGTCGCGCGCATGGAAGAGCGGCTCAAGGCGGACGACCTCGCCGGCGCCGTCGCGGAAGGCGGCAAGCTCAAGGGCGCGGCGGCCGAGGCCGCGAAATCCTGGCTCGACGAGGCGCGCGACCGTGTCGCCACCGACCAACTCGTCCGCGATCTGACCGCGCATGTCGCGGCGCGGCTCACCAAAGCGGCGGGCGAGACACCTGCGGGCAGGATCGGGGACTGATGCTGCGCGCGCTTTACACCTTTCTGATCATCGCGGCGCTGTCGGCGCTGGCCATCTGGCTCGCCGACAATCCGGGCGATCTCGTGATGCACTGGCGCGGTTACGAAGTGCGCACGAGTTTCGTCATCGGCCTCGGGCTGATGGTCGCGATCGCCTTCCTCGTGCTTCTTGCCTATCGCGTGATGATCAGTGTACTGAGAACGCCGGCGGGCTTTTCCTCCTTCCTCGATCAGCGCCGTCGTCGTCGCGGGTTCCTTGCGTTGACGCGCGGCATGGTCGCGGTCGCGGCGGGCGATGCGGCGGAAGCGCGGCGCTTCGCGGGGCAAGCGAGGCGCTTTCTCGACGAGACGCCGCTGACGCTGCTGCTTGCGGCGCAGGCGGCGCAGCTCGAAGGCAAGGAAGACGCGGCGCGCGGTTATTTCGAAGCGATGCTCGCCACGCCCGAAACGGAATTCCTCGGCCTTCGCGGTCTCTTCGTGCAGGCGCGCCGCGCCGGCGACCGCACGCGGGCGCTCGACATTGCGCGCCGTGCCTTTGCCTTGCGGCCGAAGACGCCCTGGGCGGCGCAGGCCGTCTTCGAGATCGAGACGGCGGAAGAAGACTGGCAGGCGGCGCTTTCGACACTCGACCGCATGCTGTCGGCGAAACTCGTCACCCGCGACGTCGCGCGTCATCGCCGTGCGGTGCTGCTGACGGCGCTTGCACAGACGGCGGAAGAAGCGGCACGGATACAGATCGGCGACGCAAAGAAGGGCCCACGCGAAAAGGCCCTGTCGCTGGCGCTCGACGCTGCGTCGCTCGAACCCGATTTCGTGCCCGCCGTCGCGCTGGCCGCGAAGCTCTGCGGCGAAACGGGTCGCGCGCGGCGTGGGGCAAAGCTTGTCGAGGATATCTGGACGCGGCGCCCGCATCCCGATCTCGCCGATGCCTATATGAACCTGATCGACGGCGAGAGCGCCTATGACCGCTTCAAGCGCGTGCGGCTTCTCGCCGGACATAATCGCGATCATATAGAGAGTCGCGTTGCGCTGGCGCGGGCAGGCGTCGCGGCGCGCGACTGGCTCGCGGCGCGCGGCGCGCTCGAGCCCTATGTGGGCCTCAACGCGGTCGAGCGGCCGTCGCAGCGCATCTGCGAATTGATGGCGGCGATCGAGGAAGGCGAGCATGGCGATCGCGGCAGCGCGCGCGAATGGCTTGCCCGCGCCCTTCATGCGCCGGAAGACGAAGCCTGGACCGGCGAGGGCTATCGCTCGCATCGCTGGTCGCCGATCAATCCGGTGACGGGCGAGTTCGACGCGCTGACATGGCGCGCGCCGGGCTTGCGGTTGCCGCCGGCGGTCGTGCCAGCCGCGCCGGTATCCGCGCCTGCGCCCGTCCCAGAACCGGAGCCCGCACCGGTCGCGGCAGAAAAGTCCGCGCCCGCCGGCGCCGAAGAGCATCATGTCCGTCCGCAGCTCGAGGAAGACGAGGCCCTTGCCTTTCCGCCGCCGCTGCCGGACGATCCCGGTCCGACGGGTGCCGACGATTTCGACGTCGAACCCGAGGGCGGGGAGGGACATAAATGGTAAAGCGCGGTCTTCAGGGCGTGGGCATTCTCATTCTGCTCGCGATCGTCGTCATTGCGGTATCGGTCGTCCGGTTCGACAAGAGCAAGGACGAGCTGTTGCCGAAATATGCCAATGCGGCCTCGCAATTCATCGTGCTGCCCGATGGGGCGACGGCGCATGTCCGCGATCAGGGCAACCGGTCCGGTCCGGTGCTGGTGCTCGTTCACGGGTCCAACGCCTCGCTCCACACCTGGGAGCCCTGGGTCCAGATTCTCGGCGCGAAGTACCGCGTGGTGACCATGGACATGCCGGGCCACGGGCTCACCGGCGCCGTGCCGAACGATGATTACAGCCGCACGGGCATGGTCGCCTTCGTCCATGAGGTGACGCAGAAGCTCGGCCTGACGCGCTACGCGATCGGCGGCAATTCGATGGGCGGCGGTGTCGCGGCGCAATATACGGAGACCTGGCCCGACGAGGTTTCGGCGCTGATCCTCGTCGACGCAGCCGGCATTCCGCGAAAGCCGCAGCCCGGCGCCAAGATTCCGCTCGCCTTCCGCCTCGCGCAGACGCCGGTCCTCAACAAGCTTCTTCTTTATGTGACGCCACGCTCGATCATCGCCGAGGGGCTGCACAAGGTCTTTGTCGACCAGTCCAAGGTGACCGACGAGATGGTCTCGCGCTATTACGACCTGACGCTTTACGACGGCAACCGCCGGGCCACCGGCATCCGTTTCCGCCTGCCGCCCAGCGACGAGGCGACCGCCGAAAAGCTCGGCGCGATCAAGGTGCCGACGCTCATCCTCTGGGGCGAGAAGGACGGGCTGATCCCGGTCGAATATGCGGGCGAGTTCGCCAAGCGTATCCCGGGGTCGAAGGTCGTGATCTATCCCGATGTCGGCCATATCCCGATGGAAGAGGCGGCCGACAAGAGCGCCGCCGATGTCGGGGCTTTCCTCGATGCGAGCCTCGCCGCCGAAGCGGCGGGCGCCGCGCCCGAGCCGGTCGAAACCGCCCCGGTCCATCATGACGGCAAGATCGAGGTCGTGCCGGTGAGCCCCGAATAGGGAATTTCCGGCCGGAAACGGGTCGAAGGCCGCCAAGCCTGTTGCCAAAAGGGGCGGCGCCGGGGTATCTCAAGGCCCGCAAGGCCGCAAGCCGGCCTTGGCGCAAGGAGCCGCCTTAGCTCAGTTGGTAGAGCACCTCATTCGTAATGAGGGGGTCAGGTGTTCGAGTCACCTAGGCGGCACCACTTCTCCATCTTGTCTCCCTGAAACGCCCACCGCATGATGGACGCCGCCTCCGCATGAGCGGGGTTTCGGGGGAAATCATGTTGAATACCAAGATTGCGGTTGCCGCTCTGGTGACCTTGCTGGCGGCTGGTTGCGTCAGCGAGCCCGTGCGGGAGATGCCTGTCGGACCCACGGCGACATTGAGCGGTTCCTCGGTCAAGCACGGATACCGAGGCTGGGACAGCTTCAGGATGTCGGACGACACGCTGACGCTGATGGAGAAGAGGTATCGGGACCCGCAAAAAGGTTGGTACCTGACCGCCGGCCAACCCATCACCCTGACAATTATCGGATACCGCCGATATGAGATCCCAATCGTCCAACTGGTCAGTGCAATCTACGAAGTGTCGGGCACCACGACCTTCACGCCAGTGGCTGACCACGCCTATCTCATCAAGGGGGAGCTCAATGAAAAGCATTCAGCCGTGTGGATCGAGGACAAGGCGACAGGTGAGGTGGTCGGCAAGAAAATAGAGGTCCAGGGTTCGACAGCCCTCGGAGTTCTTGAGAAATAAATCACCCGGCCGGACGTCAGTCGCGCTTACGCCGCCGGCCCCACCGCGCGGCGGTAGACGTGCCATGAGGCATGACCGAGCAGCGGGAAGAAAACGATCAATCCGACGAAGAGCGACAGGAAGGACAGCGCCGTCAGGAAGCCGATGATGGCGAACCAGACGAGCATGGCGCGCGGATTGGCGAGCACGGTGCGGACGCTGGTGATCATGGCCGTTACGAAGTCGATGTCGCGGTCGAAGAGCATCGGGAAGGAAATGACGCTCAGGGAAAAGACCGTGAGCGCGATCGCCGCGCCGACCGTATTGCCGAGCACGAGGAAGGCGAGGCCCGAAGGCGTCGAGAAGACCTGATCGACAAAGGCCGTCACGCTCGTCACCGAGAGGCCGAGAAAGCCGAAGGTGAGGAGCGCCGCGATGTCCATCCAGATGACGAAGCTGAAGCCGGTGACGAGCGCCATCCAGCCGATGTCGCGGCCTGAAGCACGCCTGACCGAGGTGGCGATGCCGTTCCAGGTGAGCGGCTCGCCGGCGCCGATCCGCCGGCTGATTTCGTAAAGGCCGGTCGCCATGAAGGGCGCGATCAGCGCGAAGGCCATGGCCAACGGATAGACGAGCCAAGGCAGGTGAAATTTCAGCAAGAGCAGAACGAGGACCCATCCACCCACGGCGATAAGGACACCGAAGGCAAGGCTATGACCGAGGCCGGCGCGCAGATCGCGCATGCCTGCGGCGAGCGCCTCCAGCACGTTGTTGACGGTCATGGCGCGGATTTCGATGGCGGGCCTGTGTTCAGGCGCCGGTATGCCTTCGATGCTCATGCGGTCCCTCCCTCGCATTGTCCGGGCGACATCTCCCCACGCCGTCCGCATATAACCTGCGCTTTTCGCGAAGGCTTTCCAACGCGGCATATCGGGCAAAAATGCGCGTTTTGCCGCGTTGACGCTTTGCGCCGGCCGGTGAGAGGGTCGTTTCCTTCCTTGGAAAGAGAGCGGCGATGGGCGACACGGAGACGAGAGCGAATGACGAGGGTGAGGCAACGGCCGCGCTCACGCCTTACGATCTGATCGGCGGTGCCGACGCCGTGCGCCGTCTCGCGGAACGTCTCTACGACATCATGGATGCAGATCCGCAGGCTGCCGGCATACGCGCCATGCACGGCGACGATCTTCGTCCGATCAAGGATAGCCTCTTCGAGTTTCTGAGTGCCTGGCTCGGCGGGCCGCAGGATTATTTCCAGCGCGCCGACAGACCCTGTATCCGTTCGGCGCATCGATCTTTCGCCATCGGTCCCGCCGAGCGCGACCAGTGGCTGATGTGCATGAACCGGGCGCTCTCCGAAACCGAGGTGCCGGAGCCGGTGCGCAAGCTTCTCGAACAGCCGCTCTTCCGCATGGCCGACATGCTGCGTTCGCGCTGAGAACGCGGCCTATCTTTCCCGCATGCCTTTGCGGAAGACGGCGGTGACCGGCTCCGTGAAGTAGCTGAGCATCGTGCGGGCGCCGGTCTCGATCGCGACATCGACCGGCAGGCCAGGAATGAGGCGGATGTCGGGAGCGTTCTTCAGGGCGTCGCGGTCCACCGTGACCTCGACATTGAAATAGGGCTGGCCGGTATGCTGGTCGGTCAGTCGGTCCGCCGAGATATTGGTGACGGTGCCCGATATGACAGGCAGGCGCCGCTGCTTGTAGGCGCTGAGATTGACACGCGCCGACATGCCGATATGGACGTCGTCGGCGTCTTCGGGGCGCAGATGCGCCTCGATATCGAGCTGATCGCTTTCAGGCACGATCTCGAGAATGGTTTCGCCGGGTCGTATGACGGCGCCCTTGGTATGAACCGAAAGCGAGACAACCTTGCCCGCCACCGGCGCCGTCAAGGTCAGTCGTGCCAGCGTGTCCTCCGCGCCCCCGAGCCTGTCGGCGAGATTGAAGCGCTTGGTTTCCGTCTCGCGAAGATCCTTTACGACGTCGGTGAGACGCTGGTTTCGCAGGTTCATGATCTGGAGTTCGTTTTCTCCCGAGCCAAGTTCCACCTCGGCGATTTTTTCGATGAGCTGGCCGCGCTGACCGTTGAGGTCGGCGGTCTGGCGTTGCAGGGCGAGGAGCCGCGGCAGGGTCGCAAGACCTTTCGCATAAAGCTCCTGGATGCTTTCGGTCTCGCGCTTGATGAGGGCTATCTGCTTTTCGACGGCGACTTGCTGGCTTTTCAGTCCAGCCATTATGCGCCGGTTTTCCTCGTTGCGCTGGGCGAGGACCTCGATCTGCTTCGACAACATCTGCTGGCGGGCGAAGAAGGCGCTGCGTTCGCCGCGCATGGCTTCGACAACCTTTCGATCGGCGGCGCGGGCGAGAAGCTCGTCGGGAAAAGTAATGTCGGCCAGTCCGTCGCGCTCGGCGATCAGGCGCGCCTGTTGGGCGGCGAGTGCATCCGCCTCGCCCTGTATCAGACTCAGGCTGGAAGAGGCCTGCGTATCGTCGAGCCGCATCAGAACCTGACCGGCCGTAACGGATTGCCCTTCGGCAACGAGTATTTCCCACACGATGCCGCCCTCCAGGTGCTGAAGCGTCTTGCGATGCGACTCGACGACAACGACGCCGGGCGCGATCAACGCACTGTCGAGCGGCGCCGTGGCCGCCCAACCAAGCGTTCCGACGACAAAGACGGCAATGATCAGGCGTCCCCTGCCGATAATGGCGTCCGCATTCATGAAGGCGAGGGAGGGATCTTCCGATTTCGTTTCGGCCGGAAAGAATATCGCTCTGAGCAGACGATAGCCCTCTGTGGCGGCCGCCGCTCCATGTGTCCCCACCTTCATGATTTACGTCCCGCGTTACCGTCGTCGGCATCCGGCGAAGCGACGGAGGATAGCGGTACGACATTCGATGCTGGACGTTGCTGCGTATAGCGCTGGACGATATCCGCTCGAGGACCGAAGGCTTCTATATTCCCGGCGGCGTTGAGCACGAGCATTCTGTCGACGCCGGCAAGAATGCTCGGGCGATGCGCAACGACGACGACCGTGACGCCGTCTCTCTTCAGTTCCGCAAGGGTTGTAATGAGCGCGTCCTCGCCGATCGCATCGAGGTTGGAGTTCGGTTCGTCGAGCACAATGAAGCGCGGCTCGCCGAATAACGCGCGCGCGATGCCGATGCGCTGACTTTGTCCTCCAGACAGGTTGTGGCCGTTTTCCCCGATCTCCGTATCGTATCCCTTCGGCAGGCCCAGGATCATTTCATGCGCGTGAGCGCGCTGCGCTGCCCGCACGATGTCGGAGGGAGTTCCCTCGGTCATGCGGCCGATGTTTTCCCGAACCGTTCCGGCGAAGAGTTCGACATCCTGCGGCAGGTAGCCGATGTGGCGGCTCAGTTCGGCGCGTGGCCAGCGATAGATGTCGGCGCCGTCGAGACGCACGGTGCCGGAGCTGCAAGGCCAAGCGCCGATCAGCAATTTCGCCAAGGTCGACTTTCCCGAACCGGACGGGCCGATGATGCCGAGAGATTCTCCGGGGCGGAGTTCGAACCCGATATTCGAGAGAATGAGTTTTCGTGTGCCCGGTGCGGCGTAGTGAACGGCCTGGACCGAAAGATGGCCGCGCGGAGCTGGCAGCTCGATGCCTTCGTCACGCCGCGGCGCGTTCAGCAGGAGTTGTGCGATACGCCTGCGTGCCAGCGTCACCGCGATGACGCTTTTCCACATACTCACCATTGTCTCGATCGGCGCGAGGGCGCGTGAGCCGATGATCGAAGCGCCGATCATGATGCCGCCCGTTGCATGGAAACTGAGGATAAGCAGCGCGCCGGCGCCGAGAAGCAATATCTGGACGAGAAGCCGCAGAGCCTTCGAACTCGCGTTGAACGCCGATTCGCGATCCGTGGCGACCGTGTTCAGTCGCAGCGACTCTAGCCATTGCGCATGCCATCGTTCTGTATAGCCGGCGGCCATGCCCATGCCTTCGATCACATCGGCATTGCGGACCGCATTGTCCGCGAATTGATGCGCCCGCATCGCCATGCCGATAGACCGGGCGACGGGCTCGTTGGTAAGCCGGTGGCCGGTGAGGGCGATCGCCCCGAGAAGGATGCCACCGAGGAGTACGATCACAAGAAAAGCGGGATGGAGCAGAAATAGAACGATCAGGAAGACGACGACGAAAGGCGCGTCGAGCAAGGCTGCAAACCCCGCACTGCCAATGAAGTTGCGGACGGTGTCGATATCGCGCAATCCCTGCTTCGTCGAAAGACCGCCATCCTGGGACGCGGTTGCGATCATCGCTCGAAGCGTCGTGCGGGCCAGCGCTTCTCCGACGCGCATTCCGGCGCGATTGAGAAGCCGCATGCGAAGGGAGTCGAGAATGCCGAAGACGGCAATGCCGCCGATGGTGATCAGCGTCAGGAGAAGCAACGTCTCTTCGCTGCGGCTGGTCAGAACGCGATCATAGACCTGCAGCATGTAGAAGGATGTCGTGAGCGCCAGGATGCTCATCGCGGCGCTGAAGGTAAGCGCGGACAGAAAAAGGCGCTTGTTGGCGGCGACCGCCGAAGCGACGGGATCGCCATCCCGCGTGTCGAGCATCGACAGAATTGTACCGGCCCCCGCCACGAACGGCGTCCCCCTCAACTTCTTGCAGGCGCGATATTAAGCGTTATCCGCTTTCCGATAACAATCGGCCGCGCCGCGTCAGACAAATGTGCTCGTCTGCAGGGTTCCCGCCGACGAAACGAGATGAAAAACATAATCCTGACCGGCCTGGTAACCGGCGATGCCGTTGGCGTCGACGACCAGGTAGGTCTGTGAGCCGAGGTCGCCGGCCGATGGCGTATAGAGAGCGGCATGGCCGGCCAGAAGATGCGCGGCGTCGAAGGTGGTCGCCAGATTGGCATCGAAGTTTGCGGTATTCAGGGTGCCCGTCGTGACGCTGGCGTCGATCCCCGTCACCGTCGTGGGCAGGTCGAAGCGGTCGCTGCCAAAGTTGAAATAGGTAATGTTATCGACGCTGCCACCCGTCGATTCCGCGGCGGTGTGATAGATCAAGGTGTCGTTGCCGAATGAGGTGCCCTGACCGAGATTGATGTTGTCGGCTCCGAGGCCGCCCGTGAAGGTGTCGTTGCCCGTTCCGCCCGTCAGCGTATCGCCGGCGGCACCACCGAGCATGACGAATTTTCCGTTGGTTTCAGCTGCGCCATTGAAGTTGAGCGTATTGGTCCCGCCGAGAGTGGAGCCGTCGACTTTCAAGGTCTGGCCGCTGGCGACGGTCGCGTCGTTGGAGGTCAAAGCATAATTGTTGCCTGCCGACAGAACGATCGACTCGACATTCGTGATCGTCGAAGCGCCGAAGGTGACGCCGGCGCTATAGTCGCCGGCCAGGTTGATCGTGTCGGTTCCGGCGCCGCCGTCGATCCTGTCGCTCGCCGTCAACGCGGCTCCGAAATAGAAGGTGTCGTCGCCGCCGCCGCCGGACAAGGTGTCGTTGCCGCCCGTCGTGAGATAGAAGACATCGCCGATGCTGCCGCCCTTCAGCGTGTCGTTTCCGGCTCCGCCATAGAGGACGAAAAGACCATTGGTTTCGCTCGACCCGTCGAAACTGATCGAGGTCGAGGCGCCGCCATCGACGACCAGACCCTGGCCGGATGCCACCGTTGCATCGACGGTGGTGAGCGTATAATTGCCGACGTCGAGCAGTATCCCCTCGACATTGGCCAGTGTCGACGCACTCATGGCGACGTTCGCGCCGCCGGATATGTAAACAACATCGACCCCCGCACCGCCATCGACGTGATCGGCGGCGGTGAAAGTGCCGGACAGAAAGACAAATCCGTCGTCGCCGTTGCCGCCGGAGAGAGTGTCGTTTCCGGCGCCCGCCAGCATGTAGTTGGCATTGCCGTCGCCGGTCAGCGTATCGTTGCCTGAGCCGCCAGCCACGTTCTCGATGGAGACAAGGCTGTCGGTGCCGATCGCCGAGCCGGTGGCGACGCCGGTGTTGAGGTTGACGCTAACGCCGGCATTGTCGTTGCTGTAATCGACCGTGTCGTTTCCGGCACCGCCATTGATGGTGTCGTTTCCATGTCCACCCGTCAGCGTGTCGTCGCCGGCGCCGCCGAGCAGGATGAACTTGCCATTGGTTTCAGCGGCGCCATTGAAAGTCAGCTCACTGGCCGACCCGAGAGTGGAGCCGTCGATCTTCAAAGTCTGGCCGCTGGCAACGTTTCCGTCGTTGGTAGTCAAGGTGTAGCTGTTCCCGGCCGACAGGGTGATCACTTCGACATTCGTGATCGTCGACGCGCCGAAGACGATACCGGCGCTATAATTGCCGGAAAGGTTAATCGTGTCGTTTCCCGTGCCGCCGTCCACCTTGTCGTTGGCCGTGAATGCGGCACCGAAGATAAAACCGTCATCGCCGCCGCCGCCCGACACGGTGTCGTCGCCGCCGGAGGAGAGAACGAAGAGATCGGCGATGGCGCCGCCCTTCAACGTATCGTTGCCTGTACCGCCGAGGAGACCGAACTGGCCATTGGTTTCGCTCGATCCGTCGAAGTTGAACGAGGTCGAGGCGCTTCCATCGACGACGAAGGATTGACCCGCCGCGACGACGGCGTCGGCCGTCGATAGCGTATAGGAGCCCG
>CAISYL010000015.1 GCA_903889655.1 uncultured Alphaproteobacteria bacterium
CCATGACCTACCGCGCCCCCGTCCGTGACATGGCTTTCGTGCTCAATGAAGTGGCGGGGCTCGGGTCGCTGGCGGGCAAGGGCGCCTTTGCGGAGCTGACGCCCGACCTCATCGAGGCGGTGCTCGAAGAGGGCGCGAAGCTTGCAGGCGACGTGCTGGCGCCGCTCAACAAGACGGGCGACCAGGAGGGCGTCCGGCTCGAGGCCGATGGCGTCAGGACGCCCAGGGGCTTTGCCGATGCCTATCGCCGCTGGGTCGAGGGCGGCTGGGGCAGTCTTTCGGCCGCGCCCGAATTCGGCGGACAGGGCTTGCCGCTCGCGCTCTCGACCGCGATGCAGGAAATGTGGAATTCGGCCAATATCGCCTTCGGCCTCTGCCCGATCCTGAGCCAGGGCGCCGTCGAGGCGATTGCCGCGCATGGCACCGACGAGCAGAAACGGCTCTATCTGCCGAAACTCGTCTCGGGCGAGTGGACCGGCACGATGAACCTGACCGAGCCGCAGGCGGGCTCGGACCTCAATGCGCTGAAGGCCAAGGCCGTGCCGCAGGGCGACGGCACCTACCGCATCACCGGCACCAAGATCTTCATTACCTATGGCGATCACGACATGGCGGAGAACATCGTCCATCTCGTGCTCGCGCGTCTGCCGGACGCACCGGCGGGCACGAAGGGCATCTCGCTCTTTCTCGTGCCGAAATTTCTTGTCGATGCCGATGGTTCGCTCGGCGCCCGCAACGATGCGAAATGCGTCGGCCTCGAAGAGAAGCTCGGCATTCACGGCAGCCCCACTTGCGTCATGTCCTATGGCGACAATGGCGGCGCTATCGGCACCCTGATCGGGCAGGAGAACAAGGGCCTCGCCTGCATGTTCACGATGATGAACAACGCGCGGCTTCTGGTCGGCACGCAGGGCGTCGCGGTGGCCGAGCGCGCCTATCAGCATGCGCTCGCCTATGCGACGGAGCGCAAACAGGGACGCCCGACCGGCTCGACGCTGGCGCCGGGCGAGATGGCGCCCATCATCGTCCACCCCGACGTGCGCCGCATGCTCCTCACCATGAAGTCGATGACGGAGGCCGCGCGCGGCATCTGTTACGCGAATGCGGTGGCGATCGACCGCGCGCATCACGGCGAGACCGCGGAAGAGCGCGCGGCGGGCCAAGCGCGGGCGGACCTCCTGACGCCGATCGCGAAAAGCTTCTCGACCGACATCGGTTGCGAGGTCGCTTCCATCGGCGTGCAAATTCACGGCGGCATGGGCTTCATCGAGGAGACGGGCGCGGCGCAGTATTATCGCGATGCGCGCATCCTGCCGATCTACGAAGGCACCAACGGCATTCAGGCGATTGATCTCGTCGCGCGCAAGCTGCCGCTCGGCAATGGCGCGGTGGTGAAAGGGTTCATCGCCGAGATGCGCGAGACGGCGGAGCGGGCGCGGACGTCGAACCGGCAGGATCTTTCCGCCATCGGCGATGCCCTCGACAAAGGGCTCGATACGCTCGGGACGGCAACGGACTGGATGCTCGCGCGATTGAAGTCGGCGCATGACGACTGCCTCGCGGGCGCCTCGCCCTATCTGCGGCTCTTCGGTACGGTTGCGGGCGGACATTTTCTCGCGCTTGGTGCGCTCGTTTCGGTGCGGACCGAGGGCGACGCCTTTCTCGAAGCGCGGCTACAGACGGCGCGTTTCTATGCGGCCCAGCAATTGCCGCTGGCGGCCGGATTTCTCGCGCCTGCAACGGCCGGCGCGGAGACGCTTTTCGCGCTCGACGCGGACGCTCTCGCGGACTGAGCTTTCCCCAGCGTCTGCCTCATAAATCCTCGATGGTTTGACCTCCGCTCCCGAGGCGCATATCAACCTTGGGTGGAGAGTTCATATGTCTGACGTATCACTGGCCGAGCCTGTCGAAAGCGCCTTGCGGTATCCGCTGGCGCGCATTCCGGAGCCCGGCGAAATGATGGAAGCGGCGCCCGGCATCTACTGGGTGCGGATGCCGCTGCCGTTTCAGCTCAACCACATCAATCTCTGGCTGCTCGAAGAGGATGACGGCTGGACCGTCGTCGATACCGGCGTCGCCAATGACGAGGTGATGGGCCTCTGGCGTCAGGTCTTTGCGAGCGGTCTCAAGGGCAAGCCGATCACGCGGCTCGTCGTCACGCATCTCCATCCCGACCACATCGGCCTCGCTGGCTGGTTCACGCGCGAATGGGGCATCGAGCTTCAGATGTCGCGCACGGATTTCCTGCTCTGCCGCACGCTGGTGCTCGATACGGGCCGCGAGGCGCCGCAGGCCGCGCTCGATTTCTATCGCGCGGCAGGGTTCAGCGAGCGCGGCATCGAAAGCTACCGCAAGCGCTTCGGCGGCTTCGGGTCCAACGTCTCGACGATGCCCGATATATTCCGCAGGCTGAAGGCTGGCGACGAAATGACGATCGGCGGCCGCCGCTGGCAGGTCGTCATCGGGTCGGGACATGCGCCGGAGCATGTCTGCCTCTATTGCGAAGAGTCCAGGATCCTCATTTCCGGCGATCAGGTGCTGCCGCGGATTTCATCCAATGTCAGCGTGCATCCGACGGAAGCTTACGAGAATCCGCTGCAGGACTGGCTTGAGAGCTGCCATCGCATCCGGGCGACGCTACCCGACGATCTGCTGGTGCTGCCCGCGCATAACGAGCCCTTCTACGGGCTCCATGCGCGGATGACGCAGCTGATCGCCGGCCATGAGGAAGGCTTGTCGAAACTCCACGATCTCCTCGCCGAACCGAAGCGCGCCATCGACGTCTTCCCGGCGCTTTTCAAGCGCAAGATCGGACCTGAAGTCTTCTTCATGGCGACGGGCGAGAGCATCGCGCATCTGAACTGCCTGATCGGGCGGAAGCAGGCCGTGGTGACGCGCGACGAGAAGGGCGTGGACTGGTACCGGCGGGCGTGAGCCGGCGCTTCTTACCTCCCCCCTTTAGGGGGGAGGGCTTCTGGAGTGAGCCTAGCTTGCCGTGCGGAGAGCGGGCGTCGTTTCCGCTTTCCGGCCCAGATCGTCGAGCACGCCGGCGACGCTGCGACGAAGCGCTTCGGTTGACTCATTGACCTGCTGAGAGACCGTCCGGAGGGCCGCACAGAGCTCGGTGGCGCCGCGCGTCTGGTCGGCGATGCCCGCGATCTTCGCCGAGACGTCCTGTGTGCCGATGGCGGCCTCGCTCACATTCCTCGAGATATGCGAGGCGGCGACGGTCTGCTGCTGCACGGTGGCGGAAATGTCGGCCGAGATGCCGTTGATCTCGGCGATGGTCTCGTTGATCGCCTTGATCGCAGCCACGGCTTCGGTGGTCGCGGCCTGGATGTTGGCGACCTGGGTGCTGATGCCGTCGGTCGCGCGGGCGGTCTGGTTTGCGAGCGACTTCACCTCGGCGGCGACGACGGCAAAGCCCTTGCCGGCTTCGCCGGCGCGGGCGGCCTCGATCGTTGCATTGAGGGCGAGGAGATTGGTCTGGCTCGCGATTTCGGCGATCAGCCGCACGGTCTCCGAAATGTTCTGGCTTGCGCCCGCAAGCGCCTCGATGCTCGAACCGGCGCGTTCGGCGCGGGCAACGGCTTCGCGCGTGATCTGCGCCGACTGGTCGACCTTGCTGTCGACATTGTGGGCGGCGTCGGAAAGCTCGCGTGTCGCGCGGGCGCTCTCCTGCACATTGGCGGTCGCCTGTTCCGAGGCCGAGGCGACATCGTTCGCATGGACCTCGATCGCGGTCATCGCGGAAGCGATTTGGTCGGCGTCGGCGCGGACGCTGACGCTGCGGGTCACGACGGTGTCGAGCGTGGCGCCGATCTCGCCGTGAAGACGCGCGGCGATCTCGGCCAGTTCCTGCGCGCGGCGCTCAGCGGCCTTTTCGATATAGACCGAGATGGCGATATCCATGTCGAGCATGACGGCCTTCATCGCGGCGTTGATGGCGGCGGCGAGGCGCGCCGGCTTGCGCCGGTAGCGCGCGACCAGCACGGGCATCAGTTCGGTGACGACGAAGGCATAGGCGCCGATATACCAGCGCGGGGAGAGGCCGATGCGTTCATGCGCAACGCCGATGTCATGCGCCTGGACGAGAAAGGTCTCGCTGAATGTGCCGTCGAAGAGGCTCGCCCAGTGCTGGCGTTGCGCGGCCTTCAGCCGATCGACCTTGCCGGGTCCGCGCAGGTGCGGCGCAAGATCGGGCTGCTGCGCCACATGCTCGTAGAAGCGATCGAGAATGCCTCCGATCTCTTCCGTGAGGGCGGGAGCGAGATCGGCATAGGCTTCGCGGGTTTGCTGGCTGGCGTCGAGACGAAGGAAGGCGAGGCGCTGTTCGCGCGAGAGAGGCGTGCTCACTGTGACTGAATCCTGTATCGCGCGGGGGAGGTGCGCGAGCGCGTGAAGAACTGAACGCATCAGTTTATGGATTGCGAAGATTAAGAACGGCTGAAACGGGTGCGGTTCGGCACGCTTTGCCGTGTGAATTTTCGGCGGAAACGGGCGACTCGGTCCCCCACCTTTCCCGGCGAGTGATATGCTGCCCAATCGCCCCGATCATGGGATTGTTATGGAAACTCTTCTGGTAACGCATGCGGCCTGTTTCGAACACGAGACGCCGCCCGGTCATCCCGAATGCCCGGACCGGCTCAGGGCGGTGCTCGGCGCGCTGGAGACGGAGGAATTCGCGCTGCTGCACCGGGTCGAGGCGCCGCGGGCTTCCGTCGAGGCGATCGAGCGGGTTCATCCGCCCATTCATGTCGAGACGATCATGAACGGGGCGCCGGTTGAGGGCTTTCGCCGCGTCGATGCCGATACGGCGCTGTCGCCCGGTTCGGTGGAAGCGGCGCTCAGGGCCGCCGGTGCGGTCACCTTCGCGGTCGACGAGGTGATGGCCGGGCGCGTGCGCAACGCCTTTTGCGCCATCCGCCCGCCGGGGCATCATGCGGAGCCCGACCAGGCGATGGGGTTCTGCCTCTTCAACAATGTCGCCATAGGCGCGCTGCATGCCCGCGAGGCGCATGGGCTGACGCGTATCGCCGTCGTGGATTTCGACGTGCATCACGGCAACGGCACGCAGGCGTCCTTCGAGACGGATCCGAACCTCTTTTATGCCTCGACGCATCAATGGCCGCTTTATCCGGGAACAGGCCGGGCGAGCGAGCACGGTCTCGGCAACATTCTCAACAAGACGCTGCCGCCGGGGGCCGGTTCCGCCGAGTTCCGCGAGGCGTTCACCGACGCGATCCTGCCGGCGCTCGAACAATTCCAGCCGGAATTTCTCTTCATTTCGGCGGGCTTCGATGCGCATGCCGCCGATCCGCTCGCCAATCTGCGGCTGACGGAAGATGATTACGCCTGGGTGACGACCGCGCTGGTGCAGCTTGCCAACACGTTCTGCAATGGCCGCGTTGTCTCGACGCTCGAGGGCGGGTATGACTTGGCCGCGCTTGCTTCGAGCGCTCGCGCGCATGTGCGGGCGCTGCAGCTTGCGGCCTGAGCGAAGGAGAGAGACATGACAGCGGCGACATCGGACATCGAAAAGCTGAGCTTCGAGGAAGCGCTGGCGCAGCTCGAAAAGATCGTGAGCCAGCTTGAATCGGGCGAGGCTCCGCTCGAGAAATCGATCGAACTTTACGAGCGCGGTACGGCGCTCAAGGCCCATTGCGAGGCGCGGCTGAAGGCGGCCGAAGCGAAGGTCGAGAAGATCACGCTTTCGGCAGGCGGAGAGCCCGTCGGCACCGAACCTCTCGACGTCGAATAGCTCGATGGCCCAATCCTCCGACAGCGCGGCGACATCGCTTTTCGAGCAGACGATGGTGAGTGCGACGGCTAAGGTCGAGGCGGCGCTCGGCCAGCTCCTGCCGCGTGCGGAGGGGCCCGAAGGCCGGCTCTTCGAGGCGATGCGCTATGCGATCTTTGCCGGCGGCAAGCGCTTCCGGCCGTTTCTGGTCTGCGAGAGCGCGAAGCTTTTCGACGTGCGCAGCGAGTCGGCGCTCCGCACGGCCGCCGCAGTCGAATGCGTCCATACCTATTCGCTCGTTCACGACGATCTTCCTTGCATGGACGATGACGACCTCCGCCGCGGCCAGCCGACGGTGCACAGGAAATTCGATGAGGCGACGGCGGTACTGGCGGGCGACGCGCTGCTGACGCTGGCTTTCGATCTTCTGGCCGATCCCGAAACCCATGAGCGGGCCCGCGTCCGCATCGAACTCGTCCGCCGTCTGGCGGAAGCGGCGGGCGGGCACGGCA
>CAISYL010000016.1 GCA_903889655.1 uncultured Alphaproteobacteria bacterium
CGACCAACAAGATCCTCGAAGCCTATCTGCTGGCCAAAGGCGTGAAGCCCGAGGACATCATGATCAACTACACGCCTTTCGGTCAGTCCGACTGGCAGACGATCGTCTCGGACATCAAGAAGTTCGGTTCGGCTGGCAAGAAGACCGCCGTCGTCTCGACCATCAATGGCGACGCGAACGTGCCCTTCTACAAGGAACTCGCGAACCAGGGCATCAAGGCCGAGGACATTCCCGTCGTCGCCTTCTCGGTCGGTGAAGAAGAACTCGCCGGCGTCGATACCAAGCCCCTCGTCGGCCACCTCGCCGCCTGGAACTACTTCGAGTCGATCAAATCGCCTGCCAACGCCACCTTCATCAAGGAATGGCACGCCTTCACGAAAAATCCGAAGCGCGTGACCAACGATCCGATGGAAGCGGCCTATATCGGCTTCAACATGTGGGTGAAGGCCGTGGAGAAGGCAGGAACGACCGATCCGGACAAGGTGATCGCGGCGCTTCCGGGCATCCAGGCTCCGAACCTCACCGGCGGCATGTCGACGATGCTTCCGAACCATCACATCACCAAGCCGGTCTATATCGGCGAAGTGCAGGATGACGGCCAGTTCGACGTCGTGTGGAAGACGAGCAAGCTGGTCCCCGGCGATGCGTGGTCGGATTTCCTGCCCGGTTCGAAGGATCTGACCTCCGACTGGACTGGTGCCACGACCGGCGGAACGCCGTGCGGCAATTACGACACCAAGACCAAGAAGTGTCTCGGTCTGGCGGCGATGCACTGAACGCGGAGGTCGGCCGGCTTCATATGTTCCCCGGCCGACTTTCCAACGGGGTAAGCGTGCCATGGCCGGCACGCTTACTTCTTCCGGCACTGCGATCATGATGCCTTGTATTTTGTAGCGCGGGAGCCTCTCGTGAAAGTCTCATTGTCGAAAATCAGAATCGCAAAAGCGAATGCGGCGAGCGGGCTTCTGGTTGCGCTTCTGGCATTCTCCGTATTCGTTTCAACGCCGTCGGCCCGCGCGGATACCGTTTACACGCCTGAGCCGGACAATGCGGCCACCGCTCCACAGGCGCAGCCGACGTCTCTTCCGGCCCTTCTGTCCGAACTCGTTGAGGCGGACTACGACCGCAAGGCGGAAATCGCCAATTTGCTGGCCGAAAGCGGCAATCCGCGTGCATTGGCCATTATCGAAGCCCTCGCCGATGGGCTGCTTTTTTCGCGCGCCGACGGAACGGTGGTTTTGCAGCCTCAGGAAAACGTACAGGTTTACGTGGATCCGTTGACGGCGGCACCCGTTTCCGGCGTAACGGATGCCGATCTCTCCAAGATCGAAGTCAACAATCGGCTGCGACGCAGTCTGCGAAGCCTGTCGTCCCGTCTTTCCCTTACCTCGCCCGATGCGAGCGTGCGCCGCGCCGCTGCCGCGGATGCATTCGCCTCTCATGACGAAGAATCCTTGCCGGCCATCGAAACGGCACTCGCGAAGGAGCCGGAGGCCGGCATCCGCAAGGTGCTCGGAGAGGCCCGCGCCTCGATCCTCCTGCAAAGCGAGACATCAAGCGAGGCCGACAAGCTTGCGGCGATCGAGACGTTGCGCGAGCGGGGCGATCAGGATGCGCTGAGCCTGCTGATCGGTGCGGCGACGACCGACGACAAGGCTGTTGTGGATGCCGCCAACAAGGCCGTCGCCAGCGTCCAATCCTCGCTCGCCTACTGGAACCAGCTTCAGAATATCTATTACGGGCTCTCTCTCGGCTCCGTCCTGCTTCTCGCAGCGATCGGCCTTGCGATCACCTTCGGCGTGATGGGCGTCATCAACATGGCGCATGGCGAGATGATCATGCTCGGCGCCTATACGACTTTCGTGGTGCAGCAACTGGTCGCAACCTATGCACCGGGAGCGATGAGTTGGGCTTTGCCGATCTCCGTGCCGGCGGCCTTTATCGTTGCCGGCGGTGCAGGGGTTCTGATCGAGCGCAGCATCATTCGCTTTCTCTACGGCCGCCCGCTCGAAACGCTGCTTGCCACCTGGGGCGTCTCGCTCGTTCTGCAGCAGGCGGTGCGGTCGGTCTTCGGACCCACCAACAAGCCGGTTTCTGCGCCGGCCTGGATGTCAGGTTCCTTCGATGTCGGTCACCTCTCCATTACCTTTTCGCGTCTCACCATCATCATCTTCGCGATGGGCGTTCTCTTCGCACTGATGGCGTTCCTGAAGTACACGCATTTCGGGCTTCAGATGCGCGCCGTGACACAGAACCGGAAAATGGCCTCCGCGATGGGCGTCCGTACGAACTGGGTCGACGCGCTGACCTTCGGGCTCGGCTCGGGTGTGGCCGGCATCGCCGGCGTCGCGCTTTCGCAGATCGACAATGTCAGCCCCAATCTCGGCCAGTCCTACATCATCGACAGTTTTATGGTCGTGGTCTTCGGCGGGGTCGGCAATCTCTGGGGGACGCTGGTCGGCGCCATGACGCTTGGGGTCGCCAATAAATTCCTCGAACCTTTTGCAGGCGCCGTGGTCGGAAAAATTCTCGTGCTCGTCTTCATCATTCTGTTCATACAGCGCAGACCGCGCGGTCTCTTCGCATTGAAGGGGAGGTCGGTGGAAGCATGAACGATCTCCGCAAGCTGCTTTTCGGGAATCTGTCGACGGGGCTTTACGCCGTGCTGCTGGCGGCGGCGATCGTCGTGCCCTTCTTCAATCTCGTCGTGCCTGCATCGTGGCCGATCCACATCTCGACCTTCATGGTCGGGCTTCTCGGAAAATACATCTGTTACGCGTTGCTGGCGCTGGCCCTTGATCTGGTCTGGGGATATTGCGGGATTCTCTCGCTCGGGCACGGGGCGTTCTTCGCGCTGGGCGGCTATGCGATGGGCATGTACCTCATGCGCATGATCGGCCCGCGCGGCGTCTATGGCGATCCGATCCTGCCGGACTTCATGGTCTTCCTGAACTGGAAGGAACTGCCCTGGTACTGGCACGGCTTCGACCATTTTTCCTTTGCCATGCTGATGGTCGTGCTGGTCCCCGGATTGCTTGCCTTCGTTTTCGGTTCGCTTGCCTTCCGGTCGCGGGTCACGGGCGTCTATTTCTCGATCATCACCCAGGCTATGACTTTTGCGCTGCTGCTTGCCTTCTTCCGCAACGACATGGGATTTGGCGGCAATAATGGCCTGACCGACTTCAAGGAAATCCTCGGCCTCGATGTCCAGAAGGAGACGACGCGCAATATTCTTTTCGTCGCGAGCCTCGCGGCACTGGCGGGCGGTTACGCTATCTGCCGCGCCATCGTCACCTCGAAACTCGGCAAGGTGCTGATCGCGGTGCGCGATGCCGAAAACCGGACCCGCTTTCTCGGCTACCGCGTCGAGAGATACAAGCTCTTCGTCTGGGTCGTGTCGGCTTGCCTCGCGGGGATCGCCGGTGCGCTCTACGTGCCGCAGGTCGGCATCATCAATCCGAGCGAGTTTGCGCCGGCCTCCTCCATCGAGGCGGTGATCTGGGTCGCGATCGGCGGACGAGGAACGCTTGTTGGCGCGATCCTGGGTGCCCTGCTGGTGAATGGCTTCAAGTCGTGGTTCACAGGTTTTCTTCCCGAGCTCTGGCTTTTTGCCCTCGGGGCGCTCTTCATTTTTTCCACGCTGTTTTTGCCGCAGGGCATTCTCGGCGCGTTGCTTTATCGCAGACAGAAGAAGGGCGCGACACTTCCGCCGCCGGGCGAGGCCGACGCCATTGCACCGGAACCGCCGGTCGAAGATGAGCAACAGGCGAAACTCCAAAGGGCGGGCGCATGACCGCAGGTACCCCTCCGAGCCCGTCCAGCCTTCTATATCTGAACGACATCACGGTCAGCTTCGATGGCTTCCGGGCTCTTAATGCCCTGTCGCTTGCTATCGATCGCGGCGAGATGCGCGCGATCATCGGGCCGAACGGTGCCGGCAAGACAACCATGATGGATGTCATCACCGGCAAGACGAAGGCCGATCAGGGCGACGCCTATTTCTCGGGCACGCACGATCTGCGATCGCTCGACGAAGCGCGGATCGCCAATCTCGGCATCGGGCGGAAATTCCAGAAGCCGACCGTGTTCGAGAGCCATACGGTATGGGACAATCTGTTGCTCGCGCTCAAGGCGCCGCGCGGCGTCTTCAGTACGCTGGTGGCGTCGCTCTCCGGTGCGCAGACGGAGAAAATCGGCGAACTTCTCGAGATCGTTCATCTTACGGACGCGAAGTCCATGCTGGCGGCGAACCTGTCGCATGGTCAGAAGCAGTGGCTCGAAATCGGGATGCTGCTGGCGCAGGATCCGCAGCTTCTTCTGGTGGACGAGCCGGTCGCCGGCATGACAGACGCCGAGACCGCCAAGACCGCAACCCTGCTGCGCGAGATCAACAAGACGCGGACCGTCGTGGTCGTCGAGCACGACATGACCTTCGTCCGCGATCTCGACGTCAAGGTCACCGTGCTGCACGAGGGCTCGGTGCTGGCCGAGGGCTCGCTTGATCACGTCAGTGCCGATGAGCGCGTCATCGAAGTCTATCTGGGGAGATAAGCGATGCTCTCGGTCGAAAACGTCAATCTGAAATATGGCGCCGCCCAGGTGTTGTGGGATGTCAGCGTCAAGGCGGAACCCAGCAAGATCACCTGCATCATGGGGCGCAATGGCGTCGGCAAGACGAGCCTGCTGCGCGGTATCATCGGACATCAGGCGATCAGCGCCGGCAGGATCCTTTGGCAGGGCAAGGATATTTCCGGGCTGCCGCCATTCGAGCGGGCGCGACGCGGCATCGGCTATGTACCGCAGGGTCGGGAGATATTTCCGCTGCTGACGGTCAGAGAGAATCTCGAATCCGGCTATGCGGCGTTGCGCGGGAGGAAGCGCGAAATTCCCGACGAAGTCTTCGAGCTCTTCCCGGTTCTGAAGTCGATGCTGTCGCGGCGCGGCGGCGACCTTTCCGGCGGACAGCAACAGCAGCTCGCGATCGGCAGGGCAATGGTGACGAAGCCGTCGCTGATGATTTTCGACGAGCCGACCGAGGGCATTCAGCCGTCGGTCATCAAGGATATCGGACGCGCGATTTTGTATTTGCGCGACAAGGGGGAAATGGCCATCCTTCTGGTTGAGCAGTATTTCGATTTCGCCGTGGAACTCGCCGACAACTTTGTCGTAATGGATCGCGGCCAAGTGGTGATGGCGGGGGCCAAGGCCGACATGGTGGAGCAGAATGTTCGCCGTCATCTCACGGTCTAGCAAGACGGAGCAGATCGGGAAGGCGGAAGACGTCGCGCTGCAACGGAGCCGGGGGGCTCTCGATCTGGCATTCGCGAACCGGGAGGGGCGGACATACGCCGCACGCATTTTCCAGCAGGGTGCGTTGAAGGTCCGGTTTCCGAATGTCGGGAGGGGCGAGCCGCCGGAAGCGGTCATCATCAACACGGCAGGCGGATTGACGGGTGGCGACAAGCTCGATGTGCGGCTTTACGTCGATCGGAACGCAGGGGTGACGATCGCCAGTCAGGCTTGTGAGAGGATTTATCGCGCGATCGACGACCCGGCGCGTATTGCGGTGACGATTTCTCTCGACGCCAATGCGGCGATGGATTGGCTGCCGCAATCAACGATCCTTTTCGACGGCGCGCGGCTTCAACGCGAAACGCGTGTGAGCATGGCGGCGGACGCGAAATTGCTGGCGCTGGAGAGCGTCGTCTTCGGGCGCGCGGCCATGGGCGAAAGGGTGGATACCGGCTCTTTGTCCGATGCATGGTTCATCGAACGCGCCGGGCGCCTGCTTCACGTCGACAGGTTCGACAGTGGCGAACGGATCGGAGAGATGCTCGGCAAGGGGACCGTTCTGAATGGCAGCACTGTAATGGCGACGATGCGCTACGTCGCGCCGGATGCCCAGGCGAGACTCGATGAAATGCGGGCACTGCTCGCACCGGTTTCCTTTCCAGCGGCGGCGAGTGCGTGGGGCGGTTTGATGATGGTGCGCATGGCGGCGCCCGACAGCTACTCTCTCAACCGTGAATTGATGCAGGTCCTCGGTGCCTTTCGACGCAGACCGATGCCCCGCGTCTGGTCTATCTGAACATGGAACGGCAAAGATGCTTCTGACGCCCCGGGAAAAAGACAAGTTGCTGATCGCCATGGCGGCACAAGTGGCCGAGCGCCGCTTGCGTCGTGGCGTCAAGCTCAACTATCCGGAAGTCGTCGCGCTGATTACCGATTTCGTCGTCGAGGGCGCGCGCGACGGCAGGAGCGTTGCCGATCTCATGGAGGCGGGCGCGCATGTCGTGACCCGCGATCAGGTGATGGAAGGCATCGCCGAAATGCTGCCCGACGTTCAGGTCGAAGCCACCTTTCCAGATGGGACGAAGCTCGTCACCGTCCACAACCCGATCCGTTGAAGGAGATACAGATGAAACAGACCCCTATCTCTCTCGC
This sequence comes from uncultured Alphaproteobacteria bacterium, assembly GCA_903889655.1. Lineage (GTDB taxonomy): Bacteria > Pseudomonadota > Alphaproteobacteria > Parvibaculales > Parvibaculaceae > Parvibaculum. The sequence goes on from CAISYL010000016.1 coordinate 6,445, forward strand.
GTCTATTGCCACGCTGGCTGCCGTGTTTCTGCCTTCCGTTGCCTTCGCGCATCCGGGGCATCTCGGGCCGCATACGTTGCTGAGCGGGTTTGAACATCCGATTACGGGGTTCGACCATATTCTGGCGATGGTGGCGGTCGGTCTCTGGGCCTCGCAGCGCGGCGGGCGCGCGCTTTGGCTTTGGCCATCGGCCTTCGTCGCGATCATGCTGGCGGGCGGTTTCCTTGGCATGGAAGGGATCGCTCTTCCTTTCGTCGAGCCGGGCATCGCCGCGTCGCTCCTTGTGCTCGGACTCCTGGTCGCGAGTTCGACGATGCTGCCGTTCTGGGCCGGTGCTCTCATCGTGGGAGGCTTCGCACTCTTTCATGGCAATGCGCACGGGCTTGAGGCACCGGCGAACGGAGCATCGCTTCTTTACGCTCTGGGTTTTGCGGCGTCGACCGCCGCGCTGCACTGTACAGGGCTTACGCTCGGCCTTTCCGCGCGGGGTGCCGATTGGCAGAAATTCGTCCGGATGGGGGGCGCGCTGACCGCGGGCGTCGGTGGCATCCTGCTTTTCGCGTGAGGAAAACATGATTCCCGGAGAGGTTTTTCCCGCAGACGGCGAGATCGTTCTCAATGCCGGCGCGGAGTGCGTTACTCTTCAAGTGTCCAACGCGGGTGACCGTCCCGTGCAGGTCGGCTCGCATTATCACTTCTTCGAGGTGAACTCGGCTCTTCGCTTCGATCGAGCCGCAGCGCGAGGCATGCGGCTCGACATCGCGGCGGGAACGGCGGTGCGATTCGAGCCGGGACAGATGCGCGACGTGACGCTCGTGCCTCTCTCCGGGAACCGGACCGTCTATGGATTTCAGCAGAAGATCATGGGATCGCTTTAGGAACTCTCGATGGCCATTATCTCGCGCGCGCATTACGCGGACATGTTCGGCCCCACCACCGGCGACAGGGTGCGGCTGGCCGACACCGAACTCATCATTGAGGTCGAGAAAGACTTCACCATCTATGGCGAGGAGGTGAAATTCGGCGGTGGCAAAGTGATCCGCGACGGTATGGGACAATCGCAGATGACCCGGGCGCAAGGCTCCGCCGACACGGTCATCACCAATGCCTTGATCGTCGACCATTGGGGCATCGTGAAAGCGGATGTGGGCCTCAAGGATGGCAGGATCGTCGCCATCGGCAAGGCGGGCAACCCGGACGTGCAGCCGGGCGTCGGCATCGTCATCGGCCCCGGCACGGAAATCATCGCCGGCGAGGGCAAGATTCTCACGGCGGGCGGGCTCGACGTCCACATCCATTATATATGTCCTCAGCAGATCGAAGAGTCGCTGATGTCCGGCGTCACGACCATGCTCGGCGGTGGTACCGGCCCCGCGACCGGCACGAATGCGACGACCTGCACGCCGGGGCCCTGGCATCTCGCGCGCATGATCCAGGCTGCCGACGGCTTCCCGATGAATCTCGGCTTCGCGGGAAAGGGGAATGCGTCGCTGCCCGGCGGGTTGATCGAACAGGTGGAGGCGGGCGCCTGCGCGCTGAAGCTCCACGAAGACTGGGGGACGACGCCCGCGGCCATCGATTGCTGTCTCGATGTCGCCGATCGTTTCGATGTGCAGGTGATGATCCACACTGACACTCTGAACGAAAGCGGTTTCGTCGAGGATACGATCGCAGCCTTCAAGGGCCGCACGATCCATGCCTATCACACTGAAGGCGCCGGCGGCGGACATGCGCCGGACATCATCAAGCTCTGCAGCCTTCCCAATGTGTTGCCCTCTTCGACCAATCCGACACGGCCTTATACGGTCAACACGCTCGATGAACATCTTGATATGCTGATGGTCTGTCATCATCTCGATCCGTCGATCCCGGAGGACGTCGCCTTCGCGGAGAGCCGCATCAGGAGAGAGACGATCGCGGCCGAAGATATCCTCCACGATCTCGGCGCCTTCTCGATCATCTCGTCGGATAGCCAGGCGATGGGGCGCGTCGGCGAAGTACTGATCCGAACCTGGCAGACCGCCGACAAGATGAAGCGCCAGCGCGGCCGGCTCGCAGAAGAGGCCGGCGACAACGACAATGCGCGAGTGAAGCGCTATATCGCGAAATACACGATCAACCCCGCCCTTGCCCAGGGGCTTGCGGCGCATGTCGGCTCTATCGAAATCGGCAAGCGTGCCGATCTGGTGCTCTGGGACCCGGCTTTTTTCGCCGTCAAGCCGTCGCTCGTTCTGCTCGGTGGCATGATCGTCGCCGCGCCGATGGGCGATCCCAATGCTTCGATCCCGACCCCGCAACCCGTACATTATCGTCCGATGTTCGGCGCCTATGGACGCGCCCTCGCGGCGACCAGCGTCACTTTCGTCTCGCAGGCAGCGGTCGAAAACGGTCTTGCTGGCAGGCTCGGCGTGGCAAAAGAACTCGTTGCCGTGGGCGGCACACGGGATATCGGCAAGGCGGAAATGGTGCATAATTCCGCGACGCCTTCCATCACCGTCGATCCCGAAACCTACGAGGTGCGCGTCGACGGCGACATCATCACCTGCGAACCCGCATCGGTTCTACCGATGGCGCAACGCTATTTCCTATTCTAGATCATGAAACGCGTCATTCAAATTCTGAAAGTGTGGGGCGGTGCGGTAAGCGACGATATCCTGCTCGATTTTCAGGATCGTCATCGCCGTCGCATCGTGCTGACGGCTGCGAAGGGCACCGAGTTTATTCTCGATCTCCCGGACGTTCCGGATTTGCGGGAGGGAGACGGGCTTCGCCTTTCGTCCGGTGAGACGGTGCTGGTGCGCGCCGCGCCTGAAGCGCTGATGGAGATTACCTGTTCCGATCCGCTGCATCTTGCGCGCATTGCCTGGCATCTGGGAAACCGGCATTTGCCGACCGAGATTGCGGAGAGGAGGCTCCGCATTCGCGCCGATCACGTCATTGCGGACATGGTCGTCGGTCTCGGAGGCAAGGTGCATGCAATCGATGCACCGTTCGATCCCGAGGGGGGCGCCTATGGCGGGCCCGCATCGGCACATCATGGTCATCGCCATGACGACAATCATGACCACGACCACGACCACGATCATGGCCATGCACATGGTCATCGTCATGGATAGCGGCGCGCTCTACCGGCTGATGACCTGGATGTCGCCGTCCTATCCGGTGGGAGCCTTCTCCTATTCGCATGGGTTGGAGTGGGAGGTCGAGGAGGGAACCGTGCGTGATGCGGAAAGCCTGACACGATGGCTTCGCGACATCGTTCTCTTTGGCGGAGGGCGCAACGACGCCATACTTCTCGCGCATGCTCACGACGCCGCCATGCGCGAAGACGACGAGGCACTGTGCGGCGTTGCCGATTATGCACTGGCTTTTGCCGGAAGCGCCGAACGGCGCATGGAGACCGAGCAACAAGGTCGCGCCTTCTGCGACGTCACATGCAGAACATGGGGCAGCCCGACGCTCGATCGGCTAAGCGGCATCTATCCGTCTTCCATCGCCTATCCGGTGGCCGTCGGCGTGGCGGCAGCCGATCACGGCATCGCGCTTTTGCCGGTCCTCGAGACCTATGTTCATGCCTTCGCCGCCAATCTCATTTCTGCCGGTGTGCGGCTCGTGCCGCTCGGCCATAGCGACGGGCAGCGCGTCACCATGGAGGTCGAGCCTTCGGTGAAGGCCGCGGCGGCGCACGCTGCAACAGGCGATCTCTCACTGCTCCTGAGCGTCACGATCCTGGCCGACATTGCTTCGATGAAACATGAAACCCAATATACGAGGTTGTTCCGTTCATGAGCCCTTCACCCCATGGTCCTCTGCGTGTCGGTATTGGCGGTCCGGTCGGCTCCGGCAAGACGGCGCTGATGGAAGCACTCTGCACGGTCTTCCGGGATCGCTACGATATTTGCGCGATCACCAACGACATCTATACGAAGGAGGACGCGGCGATCCTGATGCGGGCAGGCGCCTTGCCGGAAGAACGCATTTTGGGCGTCGAGACCGGCGGTTGCCCGCATACGGCCATCCGGGAAGACGCATCGATCAACCTCGCCGCCGTCGCGGAAATGCGCGGACGATTTCCGAAGCTCGATCTCGTGCTGATCGAATCCGGTGGGGACAATCTCGCCGCGACCTTCAGTCCGGAACTCGCCGACGTCACGATCTACGTGATCGACGTATCGGGCGGTGAGAAAATACCGCGCAAGGGCGGGCCGGGCATCACCCGGTCGGATTTGCTCGTGATCAACAAGACGGATCTCGCGCCGATGGTCGGCGCCTCGCTCGAGGTGATGGATACCGACACGAAGCGCATGCGCGGGGAGCGGCCTTATGTCTTCACCAATATGAAGACGAAAGACGGCATCGAGACAATTGCCAGCTTCATTCAGAAGAAGGGTGGTCTCCATTAGAGGGGGCTGCTGGAGACCGGAACAGACACCTTAGGCGCGAATGGAAGGTAAGTCGGCCAAAAGTCATTGATGGCAGGCGTCGCCACCGGAGGCTTGCGGGGTGCAGGCGACGAAGCCGCCACCGAGACCCGAGACGAGATCGACGCTGTCGGTCAACCGGTCGCGCTGGATGCCCAGCGCCGTGATCTCGGCGTTGAGGCGCGTTGCCTGAGCGGTCACGACAGTCGTGTAATCGGCCGTACCGGCCTTGTATTGGTTGACGGCAAAGCGTTCAGCCTCGCGTGCCGAAGCCACGGTTGCGGCCTGGACATCCGCCTGATCGGCAAGGATGCGCAAGCCCGCGAGATCGTCCTCGACCTGTTGAAAGGCCGTCAGGACCGTCTGCCGGTAATTGGCTACATCCTGGTCGTAGGTTGCGCGGGCTTGCTCAACCTGAGCGCTGCGCGCGCCCGCATCGAAAATAGTCTCGGCGAGATCGGGTCCGAGCGACCAGATACTGTTGGGAAGCTGGAAGAGCTTGCCGAGCGTCGGCCCAGAGTAACCGTAGCTGGCAGAAAGCGTCAGGTCCGGAAAGAAGGCGGCCTCGGCAACGCCGATATTGGCGTTGGCGGCCGCGACCCGGCGCTCAGCTGCGGCGATATCCGGACGACGTTCGAGCAGGGTGCTCGGAAGCCCGGTCGGCGGAACCGGCACCGCCGTCGCGAAAGCGCCTGCGGGCAAATCGAGATCGGCCGGCGGGCGACCCGTCAGAACGGCGATCGCATGTTCCAGCGCCGCGCGCTGAACGCCGACGCTGATTGCCTGCGATCTCGCATCGTTGAGCTGCGTTTCGGCGGTCAGCAGATCCGCCTTGGCCGCGACGCCGGTTGCATAACGGTTCTTGACGATGTCGCGGCTGCGGGAGAAGGCGACGACGCTATCGTCGAGCAATCTCTTCTGCTCGTCGAGGGCGCGCAGTTCAAAGTAATCCGTGGCCAGTTGTGCCTGGGCCGAAAGTCGCGCTGCCGCAAGGTCTTCGGCGCTGGCGTCGGCTGATGCCGTCTCGCCTTCGACTGTCCGGCGGATGCGGCCCCAGATGTCCGGGGCCCAGCTCGCTCCAGCGCTGGCGCTGTATTCGGTTCGCACGCGCCCGCCATTCAGGCTGGTGCTTGACGTGCTGCCGCTGCCTTCGC
>CAISYL010000017.1 GCA_903889655.1 uncultured Alphaproteobacteria bacterium
GCCCCGATCGCCGCGCCGCACGAACTTGCCAACTACGACGCGATCATTTTCGGCACGCCGACGCGCTTCGGCAACATGACTGGCCAGATGCGGAGCTTCCTCGACCAGACGGGCCCGCTCTGGGCGAAGGGTGCGCTGACCGGCAAGCCGGGCAGCGTCTTCACCTCGACGGGCACGGGCGCCGGCAACGAAACGACGATCACCTCGTTCCATTCGACGCTGCTTCACCACGGCATGATCATCGTCGGCGTCCCCTACTCGGTCGCGCCGGAACTTTTCGACGTCTCGGTGACGCGTGGCGGCTCGCCCTATGGCGCCAGCACACTGGCGGGTGGCGACGGCAGCCGCCAGCCAAGCGATGCCGAACTTTCGATCGCGACGAAGCAGGGTGCGCATGTCGCGCGCATTGCGAAGAAGCTCAAGAGCTAACCCCCCCGCGGAGCACCGTAAGCGTATCGCTCCGCGCCCCCGGCCGGCGTCCCTCCCCCCGCGGCGCCGGCCGGGCGTATTTTAAAAAGAGAAAGGCACATCATGATCGACGTCAGACCCTTCGACAGTCTCGGCGGTGCCAACCACGGTTGGCTCGACGCCAAGCATCATTTCTCTTTCAGCAACTACTACGATCCGGCCCGCATGGGCTGGGGCGTGCTGCGCGTCTGGAACGATGACCGCATCAAGGCGCAGTCGGGCTTCCCGCCGCACCCCCATCGCGACATGGAGATCATCACCTTCGTGCGCGAAGGCGCGATCACCCATCGCGATCACCTGAACAATGAAGGCCGCACGGCGGGCGGCGATGTGCAGGTGATGTCGGCGGGCCGCGGCATCCAGCATGCGGAGTGGAACCAGGAGGATGGCGACACGACGCTCTTCCAGATCTGGATCGAGCCGCGCAAGAAGGGCATTTCTCCCCGCTGGGAGCAGGCCGAATTTCCAAAGACGGACCGCAAGGGCCAGCTCGTGCAGCTTGCGAGCGGCAAGCCCGACGCACCGGCCGAGGCTTTGTACATTGAGCAGGATGCCGCCATTCTCGGCGCCACGCTCGACAAGGGCCAGGAGGTGACGCACAGGCTTGCCGGCGGACGTCTGGCTTACCTCGTGCCCTCGAAGGGCAGCGTCACTGTCAACGGCGTGCTCGTGCCGGAACGCGCGGGCGCGGCCATCCGCGACGTGGAGACGCTTGTCATCCATGCCGAGGAAGATGCCGAAATCGTGCTGGCGGATCTTCCGCCGGAAAACTGAAGAGGCAGGTCATGGGATTGCTCGTGGACGGCAAATGGCAGGACCAGTGGTACGACACGGGCAAAACCGGCGGCCGCTTCGTGCGGAAGGATGCCGCCTTCCGCAACTGGGTGACGGCGGACGGCGCCGTCGGCTCGACCGGCGACAGCGGCTTCAAGGCGGAAGCCGGCCGCTATCACCTCTATGTCTCGCTCGCCTGTCCCTGGGCGCACCGGACGCTGATCTTCCGCAAGCTGAAGCGGCTCGACGACAAGATTTCCATCTCCGTCGTCGATCCGCTGATGCTTGAGGAGGGCTGGACGATCAAAGGCGATTATCCCGGCACCGTTCCCGACACGCTCTACGGCAAGACGCGTCTCTATGAGATTTATCAACTCGCCATGCCCGATTATACGGGCCGCGTTACCGTGCCTGTGCTCTGGGACAAGGAACACCGGACGATCGTCTCAAACGAATCGTCGGAAATCATCCGCATGTTGAATTCGGCCTTCGATGCTCTTCCCGGCGTCGATGCGTCACTGGATTTTTATCCAGCCGCCCTTCGTCCCGAGATCGATGCGATCAACGCCGCCGTCTACGACCGCGTCAACAACGGCGTCTACAAGGCCGGCTTCGCGACGAAGCAGGACGCCTATGAGGAAGCCGTGATGGCGCTTTTCGACGAACTCGATACGATCGAGGTTCGGCTGTCGCGCCAGCGTTATCTCGCGGGCGATCGGATCACCGAGGCGGACTGGCGGCTGTTCACGACGCTGGTCCGGTTCGACGCGGTCTATCACGGCCACTTCAAATGCAATTTGCGTCGGATCGTCGACTATCCGAACCTTTCGAACTACCTGCGCGACCTCTATCAGGTGCCGGGCGTGGTCGAGACGGTCAATCTCGACCACATCAAGCATCATTACTACGGCAGTCACCGGACCATCAATCCGACAGGCATCATTCCGCTTGGGCCGCTGCTCGACTTTTCAACGCCGCATGATCGCAGGCGTTTCTAGTCTCTACTGAGGCGACGGACGCATGACACGGTCGATGTCGACCGGTGTGCGGTTCTCGTTATAGCGCAGATCCGTCGGCAGCTTGTCGTTGAAAGCCTTGAGCTGCGGATCGTTGCTCTGCGAGACGTCCCGTTCGACACTGAGCACAACACAACCCGGCGTGTCGTTGGTCAGACGCGGCGTCGCGTTGCATTCGCGCATCGCGGCGCGCACCACCTTGAGGTGTGCGTCGTTGAGCTTCGATAACGAAGCTTCGTCCGTCGGCAAAATCACGTTGTCCGTCGCCGGCTCCGCAGCATAGGTCGCGGCCAACGGGACCGATGCAAGTCCAAGCGCAAGACAAAGAACGGCGAAATTCATTTTCATTTCTCTTACTCCTGAGTGCCGACCCCCGGCCCTGATGGGCCGATCGGAAAACAAAACGCTGGCCGGGACGCTTTGGCTCCCTAAGATGAGCCAACTGTAAAATCCGGAGGACTGATGAGCGGCTTTTCCGACTACGAAAAATTCGATGCGCTCGGCCTTGCCGAACTGGTGCGAAAAAGCGCCGTAAAACCCGAAGAACTCCTCGACGAGGCGATCGCGCGGACCGAGAGGATCAATCCGAGAATCAACGCGGTCGTTCTGAAGCACTACGACGAAGCCAAACGTCAGATTGCAGATGGCCTGCCCGACGGAAAATTCAAGGGCGTGCCCTTTTTGTTAAAGGATCTTCATCTGCTGCTCGACGGCACCATCACGAGTTACGGCTCTGCCGCCTATAGGGACAACAGGGCCGATCACAACAGCACACTCACGGAACGCTATCTCGCCGCCGGCCTCGTCATTTTCGGCAAAAGCAATTCGCCGGAGTTCGGCCTTTCGGTCACCACTGAACCGCGCCTTTACGGGCCGACCCGCAATCCCTGGAATGTGGCGCATTCGGCCGGCGGATCGTCCGGCGGCGCGGCGGCGGCAGTTGCCGCAGGCATCGTGCCGGCCGCCAATGCGAGCGATGGCGGCGGCTCGATCCGCATTCCAGCAGCGGCCTGCGGTCTCTTCGGCATGAAGCCGACGCGGGCACGCACGCCCATGGGGCCAGATCGCAGCGAAGGCTGGGCCGGCATGTCGATCTCGCATGTGGTATCGCGGTCGGTGCGCGACAGCGCCGCGATGCTCGATGTGACGCATGGCCCGGCGCAGGGCGACGCCTATGCGGCACCGGCCTTTACAGGCTCCTATCTCGACGAAGTTTCTAGGGCGCCGGGCAAGCTCCGCATCTCCTTCACAACGAAACGCGTGAACGGCACACAGAGCCACAGGGACGTCGTGACCGCCGTCGAAGCGACGGCGAAGCTTCTCGCCGATCTCGGCCATCACGTCGAAGAAGATGCGCCGAAAGTCGATGTCGATGAAATGACGAAGCATCAGGCATTGCTGGTCGGCGCCAACACGCTTCTTGCGCTGCGCCAGCGCGGTGCCCAGCTCGGCCGTGAAATCACGAAGGACGATGTCGAGAAGTTCACCTATCTCGTCGCCGAACTCGCCAAGCTGCGCGGCGGCGCGGATTATGCGGAAGCCACGCTCTACATGCATCAGATGGGGCGCAAATTCGCAACCTATCACGAGCGCTACGACGTGCATCTTTCGCCGACACTGTCGCTGCCGCCCATCCGGCTCGGCGTTCTCGACACCATGTCGGACGATGTCGCCGGTTATCTTGCGACGAGTACCGAATATGTCCCGAGCGTCGGCATCTACAACATGACCGGCCAGCCTTCCATGTCGGTGCCGCTGCACTGGAATGTCAACGGCCTGCCGACCGGCGTGATGTTCTCCGGCCGCTTCGGCGACGAGGCGACACTTTTCCGTCTCGCCGGACAGCTCGAGGCGGCGCAGCCATGGTGGGGCAAGCGGCCGAAGCTCTGACCTCCCGTCGCCGGCCACGACTATCGATCCGAAAGAGGCCAAGGCCTCGCCGTGCATCGCTCTGCGGGCGTCGACGCGATCGCCGCCGCACCGTCTTCGCAAGATTGAATCTCACCAGAGATCGGGGGCCTCCAGGCCCTCGATCACTTCGCGGATACGCGCCGCGGTGCCCGGCGTCGTTCCCTCCGGAAGTGCGTTCGGTGGAAAGAAATCATATTCCGCGATTTCGAAACTCTTGCGGGCGACCCTGTCATAGCTGCCGGCCTCGACCAGAAAGAGCGCGACGTGATCGGATTTGAATTCGCGGAAATTCGCGTAGAGCGCCACGAATTTCGGCCTGCCGCGCAACAGGATGCCTGTCTCTTCGTCGAGTTCCCGCGTCAACGCCGTCAACACGGTCTCCGAGCGTTCGACGCCGCCGCCCGGCATGTACCAGCCGTCGACATAGGAATGGCGGACCAGCAGCACGTGGCCACGCTCGTCGCGGACGAGGCCGCGCACGCCGACCGTTAGCGGCCGGCTGAAACGATAATAAAGCCGCGTCAGCGGCCGCAGGATTTTCCAGACCGGAGAGGGAAGATTCGCCATGGGCCAAGCCTAGCAGATCGCCGCCGCTCCGGTCGCCGTTTAGGTTGCGTCAACGTATGGCGCATAGTCTTAACAGACGGGCGGACGGGCCGCCGCCCTGTCGAGGTCGCGCGATGGGCATTGTTTCTCTGCTGACTGGCAGCAAAAAAAAGAAAAAGGGCGGTAATCCGGACAAGCCGCGCGCGCCGCGCGCCGCCATCCGGCGTGCGCTGCGTCATACCGCCGCCACGTCCGGTTCGTCGTCCGCCGCCGAACTCGGCCAGCGTATCGCCACGGGCCTTTCCACGCTCGAAACCGCGGTCCTCGCCATCGACACCGTGGCCGACCGCCTCCGCGAGGCGCTCGATCTGGTCCGCTCCGCGCAGGCAACCGACGATCCCGGCCGCCGCGCACTTTTTGCGGGCCGTTATGACGACGTGCGTGCCGAAATCGATGCCGCGGTTGGCTCGGCGTCGCATAATCGCATCAACCTCATCAACGGACGCCTCATCGGCGGGCAGCATCCGGCCCTCGACATCGTGCTGGATGAGAGCGGCCGCGGCGGGGTTGCCGTGCCTGTCGTCAATCTGACGACGGGAGCCGGTGGTCTCGAATTGTCGCCGCCGCGTTCGGGGTTTGCCGACGATGCGGAACTCGCGACCATCGCCGCCGAGATCGACGCCGCACAGACGCTCGTCTCCCGCGTCAGCGCGCGGTTTCTCGATCACGCCGCGCTCATTTCGGATCGCCTCGCCCGTCTTCAATCGGTGGCGGGACCGCGCTCGATCGACTCCATCCTGCCCACGGGAGCGGATGTCGCGACACCACATGGCGAGGTCGATGGCGAACTCGGCCCGATCGAACTCGGCATAGCCGATGTCGAGCACCGGCTCCGGCAACTCGCCGAACGGGATGAACAGCTTCCCGCCGATTGAACTTGCCGACCCGGCGCCCCAGCTTCCATTCTGAGGAAGCAACAGAGGGGGAGCCGACATGTCGAAACAAGACGCAACCGTCGCCAACGCCGAGCAGATCGAATCGTGGAACGGTACCACGGGCGTGAAATGGGTCGCGAACCAGGACCGGCTCGACCGGATGCTCGCCCCTTTCAGCAGGGCCCTTCTCGATACGGCAAAGGTGAAAACAGGCGAGCATGTGCTCGACATCGGCTGCGGCTGCGGTGCGACGACGCTCGACCTCGCGCGTGCAGCGGGGACTGAAGGCCATGTTCTCGGCGTCGACGTCTCGGCGCCCATGGTCGGGCGGGCGCAGGAGAGAGCTGGCGCGGAGAGCAGCCGTGCCGTCTTCCGGATCGCGGATGCGTCGACCTACGCCTTCGAGCCCAATGCCTTCGACGTTCTCGTTTCGCGCTTCGGCGTCATGTTCTTCGACGAACCCGCCTCGGCATTCGCCAACCTCCATGCCGCGTTGAGAGAAACGGGACGGCTCGCCTTCGTCTGCTGGCGCGGCCTCGGCGAGAACCCCTGGGTCACCGTGCCCCTGCGCGCCGCGCTCGCGCATATCGCGCCGCCCGAACCTTCGGCGCCGGAAGCGCCCGGCCCCTTTGCCTTTGCCGACCGGGACCGTGTGACGTCCATTCTTCAGCACGCCGGCTTCCACCACGTCGCGCTTACGCCGTTCGATGCGCCGCTTCTCATCGGATCGGCCGGACCGGAAGCCGTCGAGGACGGATTGCAGCAATCCATGGAGATCGGTCCCGTCAGCCGCCTCATCGCCAACGAAGCGCCGGATGTCCGGGAGCGCGTCAAGGACAGCATCCGCAACGAACTCGCCAAATACGTGACTGCGAAAGGTCTCCTGCTCGCCGGCGCGGTGTGGATCGTCACCGCCGAGGCGTGATCCTTACCCCGATGTAAATGCTCCGCTGCGCTACGCTTTGTTTAGAACATTTGCGCTAGGCTTCGTTATGGCACGTGGGGTGTCATCAAAAAATGCGGCTCGTGGGGGCTCCATGACTCGGTCCATATTCGAAATGTTGACGGTGCTCGTCGTCGACGACAGCCTGCATATGCGTCGGCTGATTGCGCGACTGCTCGAGGTGCTCGGCGTCAGCGAGGTCATCGTCGCCAGCGACGGCGAAGAGGCCTGGGCCAAGTTCCTGAAGCACAGGCCCGACATTGTCATCACCGATGCCGCAATGAAGCCGACAGACGGCTTCGTTCTTGCCCAGCGTCTGCGTGCCATTGGCGAAGATGACTTGCGGGCCGTGCCGATCATCATGGTATCGGCTCATAGCGAACTGTCCGCCGTGACGCGGGCCCGCGATGTCGGTGTCACCGACTTCCTGTGTAAGCCCATCTCTCCCCGGCTCCTTTATGAGCGTCTCGTCGGCGCGCTGAACCGGCCGCGCAAGCTCATCGAGTCCCCGGATTTCATCGGACCGGACCGCCGCATGCAGACGGTCGAGCCCGACGGCCCCGAGCGCCGGTCGCAGATGACCTATCTCTGAGGGGAACGTGATGCACGACGCACAATCACCCAACGTCCCCGCACCCGACATGCCCGCGTCCGACACGGCTGCGCGCTTCCTCCGCCTTCCGTCTGTCGCGGAGCGAAAGCTCGGCCCCGACTATACGGTGCCCGTCCGCCTCGATCCGCGCATTCTCGATCAGATGCAGCAGACGATCCGCGATCTCACGGAGAAATATGCCGAGACGCTGAAGGCGCAGGTCGGTTCGCTTTTTTCTTTTGTCGAACTTGCCGGCATGGGCGACGCCGACGCACGCAGCCAGCTCTACGCCATGGCGCATGAAGTGCGCGGGCTCGCCGGCACTTTCGGCTACCCCATCATCGGCCGCTTCGCCCATTCTCTCTGCTCTTATATCGAGGGATACAGGGCCATCGACGCATCGGTCATGCGCTTCCATATCGAGGCCATGTACGATGCGCTGAAGCAGGGCGGTGGCGACGAGTTGCTCGCCGACGAGACACTCGCGTCTCTCGAACGTCTGACCGCCGTCACGCATGTGGACGGCGAAAGATCCGTCGGATGACGAAGGACGAGCTCTTCGCAAAGCTCAAGGTTCTCATCGTCGACGATAGCGCCGAGATGAGAAATCTTCTCGTCGCCCTGTTGCAAAGCATGGGGTTCGCGGAGATTTTCTGTGCGGCGAGCGGCGAAGCCGGTCTTCGCGTGTTCTGCGACGAAAGCCCCGATCTCATCATTACCGACGGTTCCATGCGGCCGATGGACGGCTATGAAATGACGCGCCGCGTTCGTGCTGGCGATTGCCACGGCGGCGAAAATTGCGGCAACCGCGACGTTCCGGTGCTGATGATCTCCGGTCATGTCGGCGACGACATCGTCAGGCTGGCGCGCGACACTGGCGTTACCGATTACATCGTAAAACCCGTCACGGCGGAGACGCTTTATGAAAGCATTCTCTCCGCCGTCTCCAGACCCATCCATATCGTCGAAACTGGAAGCTATCGCGGTCCGTCGCCGAAGCGTCGTCTCGTGCCTCGCATATCGGGCGAAACGCTCAGCGAGTGACCTCATCGAGGAAGCGCGCCAATAGCGGGTTGACGCGGGTCGGAGCTTCCCAGAAGGGCATGTGGCCGAGCCCGTCGAGCACATGCACCTGCCCGTCCCACAAATTCCTGTAGGTTACGGAGCGCAGAAATTCATTGCTGACGAACGGCTCCGCCCCGCCCGACACGACGGCGAGCGGCAGCGGCGACGTCGCCGCGATCTCGCGGCCGTCAAGATCCGCGCCTTCGATCGCCGATTTCAGCATCAGCGGACGGAAGCGACCATCGGCGCGCTTTGCCGCCGCGATCATCCATGGTTCGAGCGTCACGCCCTCTCCCGTCGTCTCCTGCGCGTAGAGGCGTGCCTCATCGTCGGTGAAATCCTCCTTGAAGGTGAGCCCCATATGCTCGGAGGGAAGGAACGCCGTCTGCATGTCGGCGCCACCCGCCGGCGGGGTCCCCGTGATCCAGGCCGCGATCGTGCCCGGCCAGCGCGCCATCATCTCGAGCGCCGCGTGACCGCCGAGCGACCAGCCGACGATCACGGCCTTCGAGATGCCGCGCATTTCGAGGAAGTCGATCGCGGCATCCGCAAAGCCGTGGATGGAATAGGTCAGAGACGGGTCCGGCGCATCCGAACTCGCGCCATGTCCGGGCAAATCGAAGGCAATCAGGCGCCGGCGCTTGCCGATCTCGCTGTCGAACTGCCTCGCGAAGATTTCCTTGGCCGAAGAATTGCCGTGGATGAAGAGCACCGCCGGCCCGTCGCCCTCCGTTTCGACCCAGGCAATCCGGCCATGATCCGTCTCCGTCGTTCCGGCTTTCGTCATTCGCGTCCCCTTTGGTTTTTCAGCACGTTAACACCGCTCGCCCAGAATCTGCCCAGCTTCATCGACTATCGCGATAGGCTTATGAGTAAAGATGACAGGGGCGTCATTATTTTTTGCATCCATTAACCCTCGGCGCTATATTGATAGACAGGGAATGAGGCTGGACGTTTTGCAAGTGCGAACCGGACTCGAGGAACAGGCCGAAAACGGCCACGAAGAGGAGGACTCATGACGAAGATCGAAACGAATCTGACCGTGGACCCGGCCTATGAGGCCGTAGCCCCCGACGATTTTCCGGCGATGATGGATGTCGAGCGCTATGGCAACCGCTCCACCGCCTTCGACAAGATCATCTCGGCGACCCATGACCATTTCTGGGATCCGATGGACACCAAGTACATCGACTTCTCCCAGCCCTTCGACATCGAAAACGAATATCTGATCGACCCCGACCAGAACACCGACCTCAAGACGGCCGTCGCCGACAAGCTCGACGAGAAGCAGAAGATCAAACTCGTCAATCTCGACGTGCAGTGGGGCCTTTCCTCGATCCTTCATGGCGAAGCCGGCGCTCTCGCGCTGTCGGCATCGCTCTGTCACATCCTGAAGGATCCGGGGGCGCAGGAATATGCCGCCAACCAGACGCGCGAAGAAGCGCGCCATGTCGCCGGCTTCTCGAACTACATCAAGGCACGCTGGGGCAAGCCCGTTCCGGTCGGTCCGGCGCTCGGCAACGTGCTCACCGAGCTCGTGCTCTCGCCGCTCGTCTGGAAGAAGATCGTCGGCATGCAGATGCTGGTCGAGGGCCTCGCCATGGGCGCCTTCGCGACCTTCTACAAAGTCGGCCGCGATCCGCTGATGGTGAAGCTGATGCAGCTCACGATGACGGACGAGGCGTTCCATCACAAGTTCGGCAAGATCTGGGCGGACCGCACCATCCCGAACATCAACGAGGACGAGCGCAACCAGATCGAAGACTGGGCCTGGCATGTCTTCGAAATCCTGCTCTACAATCTCGGCAGCCCCGAACAGAAAAAGCACATCTACACCGCTGTCGGTCTCGACTGGGAGTGGGTGCAGGGCGCTTTCATGGAAGCCCTCACGGACGTCAACATCCGCGAGGAAATGCAGGAAACGACCAACATCTTCCGTGTGCTCATCAAGACGCTTCTCAAGGCCGGCATCATCACCAGCCGCACGGCCGGCAACTATGCCGCCTTCATCGACATGAAGGAGCTCTATGCCGAGAGCGACCGCATGATCGGCGACGACATCGCGGAAGAAGGCATCAAGTACCTGCTTCAGTTGAACGGCCAGGGCAATCGCGCCTACTCGCTCGACAAGATGTCGGCGGCCGAATAACCCAACCGAAACGGTTTCAGTATGGAGAGGCGGCTTGCAAGAGCCGCCTCTTTTGTTATCCGGTCCTTCGCTCCGCGTGCTAGTCTGGCGACGGGGAGTTTCCGTGGACTGAACGGTCCTGGAAACTGGATATTTCAGGGAGGGGAACCATGAAGCTAGTAGCAGCCGCGATCGTGGCCGTGACCGCCGCATTCGGCGTAACGGCGGCCCATGCGGAACCGATGCCGGCCACGGCATCTTGGACCGGTTTCTATGTCGGCGCGCATGCGGGCTATGCGTGGAGCGACACGTCCTCGTCCTACACAAATCCCGCGCTGAGCTCCTTCGACGTCAACATGAAGCCCTCGGGCGAGTTCGGCGGCGTGCAGGCCGGCTACAATTATCAGCTGCCGAACAATATCGTGCTCGGCCTCGAGACCGACATCTCGCTCAGCAATGTCGCCGACACCATTCGCGACAGCCTCGGCTCGACCGTCCATGGCGGCAACCAGAGCATCACCTCGCGCACCGAATATTCCGGATCGGTTCGCGCCCGCCTGGGCTATGCGATGGGCAACTGCCTGCCCTATATCACCGGCGGTTACGCCTACAGTCATTCGCGCATTTCCGCGACGGACGGATCGCTTTCGACGGATGCGGACTTCTCGGGCTGGGTGATCGGCGGCGGCGCGGACTACGCCCTCAGCGAGAACGTCTCGTTCCGGGCTGAATATGTCCATGCCGAATTCGGGTCGAAGACGATCTTCCCCGGCGCCGCCTATGCATCGAAGACCGAGCCGAGTTCGGACGCGGTCCGCATCGGGCTCAACTACAAGTTCTGATCCGGTCCAGGCCCGGCAGAGGAAGGCGGCGCCCCGGAGCGCCGCCTTTTTATTGCGCGACCAGACCTTCGCGAGGCCCGTGACGGCGGCGATTTTCCCTGTATCATGCCTCCCAACAGGAATTGGCCCGCAGAGGCCAGCCATCATAAAAGTCATTGGGAGAACTTAATGCCTTGGAACTTCGGGGACATTCTCGACGCCATTTCGCCCATCCTGCCCCAGGACGCGCCGGCCTTCGTCCATGACGGGCGCAGGATCACCTGGGGCGAGACGACGAAACGCAGCAACAATCTCGCCCGCGCGTTCATCGAACGCGGCGCGAAGCCGGGCGCCAAGGTTGCCTTCTACATGCGCAACCGGCCGGAATACATGGAGCTTCTGGCCGCCTGCTTCAAAGCGCGGCTGACCCATGTGAATGTCAATTACCGCTACAAGGCAGACGAAGTCTTTTACATCTTCGACAATTCCGATGCGCAGATCGTCGTCTACGGCTCCGAATTCCGCGACATCATCGAGGAAATCCGTCCGCGCCTCACCAAGGTCCAGACCTTCGTCGAGGTGAACGACAGCAACGAGATCGCCTCTTTCGCCGAGCGATACGAGACGCTGGCGACGACCGGCGACGGCCGCAAGCTCGACATCGAGCGTTCGCCAGACGATCTTCTCTTCATCTATACGGGCGGCACCACAGGCATGCCCAAGGGCGTGATGTGGCGGCACGACGATCTGCGCGAAGTGCAGCTGTCGGCGGCGCGCAAGCTCGGGCCCGTGCCGGAAACCATGGCTGAGCTTGTCGAGGCCGTGAAGCTCGTCGGCCCGGCAGGCGCCATTCTGCCCGCCTGCCCGCTGATGCACGGAACCGGCCTTCTGACCTCGCTCGGGGCCATGATGAGCGGTGGCGCGATCGTGACGATCGAGAACGCGTCGCTCGATCCCGTCGAGCTCTGGTCCGCCGTCGAGGCCAACAAGGTGCAGACCATCGCGATCGTCGGCGACGCCTTCGCCAAGCCGATGCTGCGCACGCTTGAGGAGACCCCCGGCAAGTTCGACCTGTCGAGCGTCGCGATCATGATTTCGTCCGGCGTCATGTGGTCGACGGAAGTGAAGCGCGATCTCCTGAAGCACATGCCGAACGCGATCATGACGGACAGCTTCGGCGCCTCGGAAGGCATCGGCTTCGGCGCCTCGCTGATGACCAAGGACGGCGAGATCAAGACCGCGAAATTCCAGATCGGCGATCGCTGCAAGGTCTTCGACGAGAAGGATGAGCCCGTCGAGCCCGGCAGCGGCAAGCCCGGTATCATCGCGATGGCGGCGCCCATCCCCGTCGGCTACTACAAGGACGAGGAAAAGACCGCGAAGACCTTCCGCACCATCCGGGGCGAGCGTTATTCGATCCCCGGCGACTGGTGCACGGTCGAAGCGGACGGCACGCTGACGCTGCTCGGGCGCGGCTCCGTCTGCATCAACACAGCCGGCGAGAAGGTCTATCCCGAAGAAGTCGAGGAAGTGCTGAAGACGCATCCGGCCGTCGAGGACGCACTCGTCGTCGGCCTGCCCGACGACAAGTGGGGACAGGCCGTCACCGGCATCGTCAAGGTGACGCCCGGCCATCACTTCGACGAAGCCTCGATCCGCGCCCATGTGCGCGAGAAGCTTGCCGGCTACAAGACGCCCAAGCGCATCCTTCTCGGCACCGTCCCCTTCCGCGCGCCGAACGGCAAGGCCGACTACAAGGGCGTCACCGCCTTCGCCAAGCAGGAACTCGGCGTGGCGTGAAAAAGCAGCCACAACAAAAATCGTCATGCGCGGACTTGATCCGCGTATCCACGTCTTTCTTCACAAGTCCAAGAAAGACGTGGATGGCCGGGTCGAGCCCGGCCATGACGAAAGCGGGAGAGACGCACCCATGACCCAGGATGAATTCGCGGCTCTCCTCGACCGCTTCTCGGCCGCTGCCACTGCCGGCGACGGCAAGGCTTTCGCCGAATGCTTCACCGAGGACGGCGTCTATCACGACTACATCTATGGCGACCACAAGGGCCGGACCGAGATCGCGCATATGCTGGAAGAATATTTCCATCGCGATGCGCGGGACTACGACTGGCGGATGCTCGATCCCGTCTGCAACGGCAATCTGGGCTATGCCTGGTCGCTGTCGAAATTCATCTCGACCGTTCCTGCCTATGAAGGCAGGCAGGTCGTGATCGACGGCATGAGCCGCTTCGAACTGAGGGACGGGCTCATCGCCGACTATCGCGAAAGCGTCAATGGCGGTGTCGCAATGGCACAACTCGGTGTCGAGGAGCCGCGGCTCGTCGGCGTGCTGCGGCGCTGGGCGCGGCAGTTGCGCGAGCGGCCCGAGGTCGAACGCTACCTGCGACCTTAACCCTGTTTCACCATATGATTAACGCGCTTGTTCATTTGGACAGGCGGCATTGTCAATTGCCTAAGACGGCATGGCTGATATTCTGTCACGATAGAAACGCAACGCATTCTGGAGACGTCCAATGGAACCCATCGAGAAGTTCCGTCAAGAAACGCGCGAATGGCTGGAGGCAAATTGCCCGGCCTCGATGCGCACCCCGATGCCCGAAGAAGAATCTCCCTGGGGCGGCCGCAACGCGAAATGGACGAACCCGGACTCCAAGCTCTGGCTCGACCGCATGGCAAGCCGCGGCTGGACCGCGCCGACCTGGCCCAAGGAATATGGCGGCGGCGGGCTGACCAAGGAAGAAAACCTCGTGCTCGGGCAGGAAATGCGCCGCATCAAGGCGCGCGCGCCCCTCGCGAGCTTCGGCCTCTGGATGCTCGGGCCCGCCCTTCTCGAATTTGCCAACGAAGAACAGAAGCGCGAGCACATTCCGCCGATCGTGCGCGGCGAAATCCGCTGGTGCCAGGGCTATTCGGAACCGGGCGCGGGTTCGGACCTCGCCGGTCTCCAGACGAAATGCGAGGACAAGGGCGATCATTATCTGGTCAACGGCCAGAAGATCTGGACCTCCTATGCCGACAAGGCCGACTGGATTTTCTGCCTCGTGCGCACAGATCCGGCGAAGAAGCATGACGGCATCAGCTTCATCCTCTTCGACATGGCAACGCCCGGCGTCGAGGCGCGGCCGATCACGATGATCTCGGGCGCTTCGCCCTTCTGCGAAACCTTCTTCACCGACGTGAAGGTACCGAAGAAAAATCTCGTCGGTGAACTGAACAAGGGCTGGACGATCGCCAAGCGTCTGCTGCAGCACGAACGCGACATGATCTCCGGCATGGGGCTCGGCTCCGGCGTGGGCAGCTCCGCCAGCCTTGAATCGCTGGCGAAGGACTACTTCGGCGAAGCGAACGGCCGCATCGCCTCGTCCGCCCTGCGCGAACATGTCGCCCAACAGAAGATGGACGGAAAGGCGTTCGCCCTGACGCTGCAACGTACGGCCGAAGAGGCGAAGGCCGGCGTCGGCACGGGTGCCGCCTCGTCGATCTTCAAATATTACGGCACCGAACTCAACAAGCGCCGCTACGAGCTGATGCTCGAAATTCTCGGTACGCAGGGGCTCGGCTGGGAAGGCGAAGGCTTCACACCGGAGGAAATCGGCGTTACGCGGTCGTGGCTGCGCTCCAAGGGCAATTCCATCGAAGGCGGCACATCCGAAGTGCAGCTCAACGTGGTCGCCAAGCGCGTGCTCGGCCTACCCGACTGAGGAATAGCCGACTGGAAAAGCGGGGCCAGCGTCATAAGGCCCTCACTCCGTTTCAACGACAATCAAAAGAGTAGATTTCGATGGCATTGGTACTCACCGAGGAGCAGCAGCTTCTTCGCGATACGGCAACGCAGTTCTTCCAGGAGCGCGTTCCCGTTGCGAACCTGCGCAAGCTCAGGGACACGAAGGATTCCGTCGGTTTCGATCGCGATGTCTGGAAGGAGATGGCCGATCTCGGCTTTGCCGGCATCCTGATCTCCGAGAAATACGGCGGCACGGATTTCGGTCCGGTCGGCCTCGGTCTCGTCCTCGAACAGGCGGGCCGCACGCTCGCGGCGAGCCCGCTCGTCTCGACGGTGCTGCTCTGCGGTTCGGCCGTGCAACTCGCCGGCAGC
>CAISYL010000018.1 GCA_903889655.1 uncultured Alphaproteobacteria bacterium
GGGTCGAGCTCGACGGCTTTCTTGCCATCTTCGAGAGCGCGCTCGAAGTCGCCGATATCGCGCAGCGCGTTGGAGCGATTGGCATAGATCATCGCATCCTTTGGCGCATTCTTGAGCGCCTCCGTATAGTCGGCCACAGCGAGCTTGGAATTTCCGAGATTGCGGAAGGCGACGCCGCGATTAATGAGCGCCGCGACAAGGTCTTCCTTCGCGAGCTGGCCGGAAGAAATCGCCTTGGTGCAGTAGTCGACCGCGTTCTTGTCGTGACCGCTATTCAACGCATCATAGCAAAGCGTGTTGTCGTCGATGGCGTCGGCATAAGCTGCCGCGGGCAGCAGAACGATGGCAAGACAGCCGGCAAACACGAAGCGCTTCATTCAATCCTCCAGGTCGACGGCGCCAACACTAGCGGTGTTCGCGCGTGGAGGAAACCTGCGCAAGATAGCGGGCGCCGCCCAATGCCGGCGCCCGCCTTGCAGATATCAGCCCTTGATGAATGCAAGGAGATCCGGATTGATGATCTCCGGGTTGGTTGCGCACATTCCGTGCGGGAAGCCTTCATAGGTCTTGAGCGTGCCGTGCTTGAGGAGCTTGGCCGAGAGCGGGCCTGAATCGGCGTAAGGCACGATCTGATCGTCGGTGCCGTGCATGACGAGGACCGGCACATCGATCTTCTTGAGGTCTTCCGTAAAGTCGGTCTCGGAGAAGGCCTTGACGCAATCGTAATGCGCCTTGATGCCGCCCATCATGCCTTGCCGCCACCAGTTTTCGCGGATCCCTTCGGAGACCTTCGCGCCCTCGCGGTTGTAACCGTAGAAAGGCACGGTGAGGTCCTTGTAAAACTGGGCGCGGTTGCTGGCGACACCGTTGCGTATTCCATCGAAAACCTCGATCGGCAGACCGCCCGGATTCTTGTCCGACTTCACCATGACCGGTGGCACCGCGCCAATCAGCACGGCTTTGGCGACCCGCGACGTGCCGTGCCGGCCGAGATAGCGGGCAACTTCGCCGCCGCCCGTCGAATGGCCGATATGGACGGCTTCCTTGAGATCGAGCGCGGCCGTCAGCTCCGCGACATCGTCCGCATAGGTGTCCATCTCGTTGCCGGTCACCGTCTGCGTCGAGCGGCCATGCCCGCGCCGATCATGCGCAATGACGCGATAGCCTTTCTCGAGAAAGAAGAACATCTGATTGTCCCAGTCGTCCGCGCTCAAAGGCCAGCCATGGTGAAACACGATGGGCTGGCCTTTGCCCCAGTCCTTGTAGAAAATCTCGGTCCCATCCTTGGTCGTGATCGTACCCATGGTCTTGTCTCCGGTGTTGGGGGGCTGGCTAGAAACGGATCGCGGCATCCCGGCGATAGCGGGAAGAAAAGCACAAAAGCCTATCCCGCTTGTGACGAACCGCACAGGTGAAGCGCAGGCGACGGCATCTATTTTTCAACGCCGCGCACTCGTCCCACGATCACAAAATCGTGACAGATTTTGATACGACGGACCCGTCGGAATATTGTCAGCTGATTGCGGGGACAACGATCCGGAGTCCGACAAATGAACACTCTGCACAAATTGGCGGCAATCTCGGCCATATTCCTCGCCGCGGCCTTCGCAACGGGTGCATCGGCGCAGACCGTCAATCCGGTGCTATCGCGCAATGTGGTGCTTGTGCATGGCGCCTGGGCCGACGGGTCGAGTTGGGCCGAGGTCATCTCGCGCCTGCAGGCGGCCGGTCTGCATGTGACGGCGGTACAAAATCCACTGACGACCCTAGCCGATTCCGTCGCGGAGACGCGACGCATATTGGCATTGCAGGACGGGCCGACGGTACTGGTCGCCCATTCATGGGGCGGCACGGTCATCAGCGATGTCGGAACGGACCCGAAGGTCACGGCCCTCGTCTATGTGGCGGCGAGAGCGCCCGACGCAGACGAGGATTTCGTCGCGCTTTCGAAGAAATTTCCGACCATGCCGGCGCGAGCCGGCGTCGAGGAACATGACGGCTTCACGCGTCTGTCCGAGGATGCCTTCATCAAATATTTCGCAAATGGCGTTCCACACGCCAAGGCGGAAGTGCTCTATGCCGTGCAGGAACCGACGGCCGCCTCGCTGTTCAATGAGCGCACCACCGCGGCGGCCTGGCGGTCAAAACCAAGCTGGTACGCAGTGTCGACGCAGGACCAGACGATCTCGCCCGACCTTGAGCGATACCTGGCAAAGCGCATGAAGGCGACGACCGTGGAAGTCGATGCGGGCCATCTGTCGCTGGTCTCCCATTCGAAGGAGATTGCCGATCTCATCCTCGCCGCTGCGGGCCGAAGCAAATAAATAACGGCCCGATCACGGCCGATGGGCGGCGCCTCGCCGGTTGAAGACGAGCCTCAACCACGGCGTCGAATGGAAAGCACACATCAGCAGATACATCGCCGGCATGCCGCTGAGCGGCAGCGCGTCTTGTGTGGTCGAACAGAGCATATCCGGTGGACCGCCGAGGACGCTCGTCAGCAACGCCATGATCGCGAAGGTTGGCGCGGCCGCAAGGCACAGCCAGTCTGCTGCACCAAGGGCGGCCGCGCCACCGGTTCCATCCTGGAGCGCGTCGCCGTCAGGTCTGTCGGAGCGGGTCTCGCTCATATTGTTCTCCTGCGCTGAATGCGGATGCGCCAACGAGATCGCCGACCTCGTTTATTGCTTCTCGTACTCATCGTGACGACGCCACCAGACGCCCGTCTCGTTGCGCCCCTTTGGCGCCCGATCGAGCCACTGATAGGCACCCCAAAGACCATCCAGTCCGCGCGCATAGGTGGAATAGGTGTGGTAGATGGCGCCGTCTTCGAGCACGAATGCACTCAGGCCCGGCCTGTCGCGCGTATATGTAAGCGCGTCGGTGCCGCATGTGGCTGCGAACTGGGCAACAGGTTCAGGGATCACCGCCGCGTCCATCGCGTGGCCGCCACGCCGGTAGTTGTATTCGATGCTCCCCTTGCGCTGCTGCTCCTCGGTGAACGAGACGTTGAAGTCGAAATTGAAGTCTCCGCCGCGCGAGGATACCCACGGAAAGGTCCAGCCCATCCGCCGCTTGTAGGCCTGCAGCTTCGCCAGAGGCGCCCGCGACACAGCCATGAGCGTGACGTCGTGATTTGCCAGATGCACCGCGAAACCGTTGAATCCGTCGGCGATCATCGAGCAGGAAGGACACCCCGCCGTGTAGTCGGGCCCGAACATGAAATGATAGACGAGGAGTTGCGAGCGCCCTCCGAAGAGATCGGTCAGCGTGGCGCTTCCTTCTTCAGTCTCGAAATCGTATGCCTTGTCGACCCGAACCCACGGTAGTTCCCGACGGCGCTGCGCAATCTCGTCGCTGCGCCGCGTGAGCTCTTTTTCCGCCTCGAGTAGTTCAAGGCGAGCGGCCAAAGAACCTTCACGTGTCCCTGTCATGTGTCTCATCATCACTCCATCTCCTGTTGTTTCCGCCGATCGCTCCATTCGCGATGCGGCTTGCTGGCTGGTACTCGTGAGATAAATTAGGAACGGGTATCGAACGGTGGGAGTGACAAGTGTGGCGGGATTCAAATGGACTCGCTGATCTCGACCGCGGCGCGGGCGCTCGCGGCGGGTGATCCCCTCGGCGCGCTGAACCATGTCGCCCTGCGCGACGACGCACCCGCGCTCGCGCTTCGGGGCATTGCAATGGCGCAGCTAGGCGATCTCATTCGCGCGAAGGCTCTCGTACGAAGTGCCGCGCGCGCCTTCGGTTCGAAAGAACCCGTGGCCCGCGCGAGATGCATCGTCGCCGAAGCCGAAATCGCCCTTGCTTCGCGCGACCTGGCCTGGCCCGCGAAGGCGCTCGATGCGGCAAGGACGGCCCTCGAAGCGCATGGCGACCTCGTGAATGCCGCGCATGCAAGATATCTAGCGGTCCGGCGGCTCCTCCTGATCGGCCGCCTGGACGAAGCCGAGCATGCACTCGCCGAACTCGATCCCGCCCCCTTCCCGCCGGCCTTGAGGGCCGCGCACGAGCTCGTCGTTGCGGGGATCGCAATGCGGCGTCTCGGCGCGAAGACGGCGCGCGCCGCACTCGCCCGGGCCGAACACGCCGCGCGCCGCGCCCGTATCCCTGCGCTGACGGCGGAGATCGAAAATGCATTCCTCCTCCTGGACAGGCCCGCGGCGCGACTGATTGCGCGCGGAGAAGAACGCCCCCTGCTGCTCGATGAGGTCGAAGCATTGCAGACATCGAAGGCACTCGTCGTGGACGCATGCCGCCATGTCGTTCGTGAGTCGGGTACCGCGATATCGCTTGTACGACGTCCGGTTCTGTTCGCGCTCGCCCGCGCGCTGGGCGAAGCCTGGCCCGAAGACGCGCCGAGGGGCACGCTTATCGCCCAGGCCTTCGGTGCAAAACACGCCGATGAATCGCATCGCGCGCGATTGCGGGTCGAGATCGGACGGCTTCGCACGGCGCTGCGAGGCTTTGCCGTCATCAACGCGACGAAACGCGGGTTCTCGCTGACGCCGCACCACACCCGCGAGGTCGTTGTACTGGCGCATCTTTTCGAAGAGCGGCACGCGGCCGTGCTCGCCTTCCTCGCCGACGGTGAAGCCTGGTCGAGTTCCGCTCTGGCCCTTGCGCTCGGCGCCAGCCAGCGCACCGTTCAGCGCGCACTCGACTCGCTTGCTGCGGCGGGCAAGATACAATCGTTCGGGCGCGGGCGGGCGCGTCGCTGGATGGCCCCCGCCGTGCCGGGATTCACGACAGCTATGTTACTCCCCGCTCCGCCAACCAGCGGTTAGGATGAGCGCATGAAACGATCGGCAGCCGAAATCGACCGCGAATACGGACCTTTCCCGGGTATCGACCAAGTACACGGGGTGACGTTTGACGGCCAGCACGTCTGGATCGCCGGCGGAGACAAGCTGAGCGCTTTCGACCCGAAAAATGGAACGGTGCTGCGCTCGATCGACGCCGCTGCGCATGCGGGATCGGCCTTCGACGGCCAGCACCTGTTTCAGATCGCGGGAGATCGCATACAAAAGATCGATCCGACGACCGGCCATGTACTCGCCACCATTCCCGCACCCGATGGCAGCGGTAGCTCAGGACTTGCATGGGCCGAAGGAACGCTCTGGGTGGGACAGTATCGCGACCGGAAGATCCACCAGATCGATCCGGAGACAGGCGCGCTTCTCCGCACCATCGAATCCAGTCGCTTCGTCACCGGAGTCACCTGGGTCGGCGGGGAGCTCTGGCACGGCACCTGGGAAGACGACAAAAGCGATCTGAGGCGAGTGGACCCTGAAACGGGAGAGGTCCTCGAGGCGGTCGATATGCCGGCCGGCGTGAACGTAACAGGGCTCGAATCCGATGGTGACGACCTGTTCTTCTGCGGAGGCGGCGGCAGCGGCAAGGTGAGAGCCGTCCGCAAGCCGAGAGAAAATTCATCCGCGAACAGCGGTTCGTGATCCCCGAGTGATCCCCAAATGGGTTGTCGAGGCACCCTTCGCAGAAGAGCTTCGTTAAAACCGCTTATGTAGACGGCTTATTCCCACTCGATCGTACCCGGCGGCTTTGACGTCACGTCATAGACGACGCGGTTGATGCCACGGACTTCGTTGATGATGCGGGTGGAGACGTGGCCGAGGAAGTCGTGCGTGAACGGATAATAATCCGCCGTCATGCCGTCGGTCGAGGTCACGGCGCGAAGCGCGCAGACATAGTCGTAGGTGCGCTCGTCGCCCATCACGCCGACGGTACGCACCGGGAGCAGCACGGCGAAGGCCTGCCAGATTTCATTGTAGAGACCGGCATGGCGAATCTCTTCGAGATAGATCGTGTCCGCCTTGCGCAGCAATTCGAGCTTCTCGCGCGTGATCTCGCCCGGCACGCGGATCGCGAGGCCCGGCCCCGGAAAGGGATGACGGCCGACGAAGTCTTCCGGCAGGCCAAGCTCTCGCCCGAGCACGCGGACCTCGTCCTTGAAGAGCTCGCGCAAGGGCTCGACGAGCTTCATGTTCATGCGGGCGGGCAATCCACCGACATTGTGATGGCTCTTGATCGTGACCGACGGGCCGCCGGTAAAGGAGACGCTTTCGATGACGTCGGGATAGAGCGTGCCCTGCGCGAGGAAGGCCGCGCCGCCGATCTTCTTCGCTTCGGCTTCGAAGACGTCGATGAAAGTCGCGCCGATGATCTTGCGCTTCGTTTCCGGATCGCTGACACCTTCAAGCTTGCCGAGAAAGAGATCGCCCGCATCGGCATGAACGAGCGGGATGTTGTAGTGGTGGCGGAAAAGCGTCACGACCTGCTCGGCTTCGCCGGCCCGCAACAGCCCCGTATCGACGAAGACGCATTGCAGCTGATCGCCGATCGCCTCGTGCAGCAGCACCGCGACGACGGAGGAGTCGACACCGCCGGATAAGCCGCAGATCACTCTTTCCTTGCCGACCTGCGCACGGATCTTCGCAATCTCGTTCTCGCGGAAGGCCGACATCGTCCAGTCGCTGACGCAGCCGCAGATCTTGTGCACGAAATTCTTCAGCATGTCGCGGCCGCGCGGCGTATGCGCGACTTCTGCATGGAACTGGATACCGTAGAAATGACGGCTTTCATCCGCGATGGCGGCGAAGGGTGCGTTGCGGCTGACCGCCACGACCTTGAAGCCCGGCGGAATCGCGACGACGCGGTCGCCATGGCTCATCCACACAGGCTCCTGCTCGCCGACCGTCAGCAGCCCTTCGAAAAGCGCGCAATCTTCCGTAACGTTGATGACGGCGCGTCCGAATTCACGTTCGTTCGACGTTTCGACCTTGCCGCCCAGTTGCGCGCACATGGTCTGCTCGCCGTAGCAGATGCCGAGAACGGGAACGCCGCAGCTGAAAACCCACTCGTCGGCACGAGGCGAGCCGATGCCGGTCGTGCTGGCGGGGCTGCCGGAGAGGATGATGCCTTTCGGTTTGAAACTCTCGAAAAGGCCTTCGGTCTTGTTGAACGGCACGATCTCGCAATAGACGCCGCTCTCGCGAACGCGCCGCGCGATAAGCTGCGTGACTTGGCTTCCGAAATCTATGATGAGGATACGGTCGGTCATATTCCGTCTAGGGATGAGTGGCGGGCGGGGTTGCGGTCAACGATTGGCCGTGCTCGGGCGTCTTGCCCTTGAGCGCGGCGGAAAGTTCATTTGTCTGGTGGCAGGCCGGACAGGAAAGCTGGAGCTTGCGCAGCTTGTCCGCCGCGTCATCCGTCTTGCCGTCGGCGATGTCGATCGTGGCAGCACCGAAAAGCGCGTCAGGTTCCGCCGGCTCGACTTCGAGCGCGAAGCGATAATACTTGCGCGCCAGATCGGTCTTGTTCTGATCCTGATAGAGGCGCCCGAGGGATGCGAGCGCATGCGCGTTGGCGGGATTGGCGACGATCGCCTCCTCCAGCAAACGCCGTGCGCGCAGCACGTCGCCGGATGAGGAGGCCCCCTTTTCGGCGAGAACGCGCGAGACCTGCTGGGAGGCCTCGTTGACCACCGCTCCGGCCGGCGCGACACCGGCGACCAGAAGCGCCAGAAGGCAGGACATGCGAAGGAAAACGGCCGTCATCGGTGCAGGCCTCGAAGGGGAATGTGGTCCGGTAGACCATTCCAGTCCGGCGTCGTCAAGTCCCCTTCCCCGCGCCATTTTCAGGTCTTCCGCTGCATGATGGCGACGAAAAATCCGTCCGTACCGCTCCGCGCCGGCGAGAGCCGCAGCGCCGCTCCGGGCGGCGCGGCGGGCGGCGGGGCATTTTCGGGCCAGCGGGATTGCCACTGGACGGCATCGAACTCGTCATGCTGCGCGAGGAAAGCCACGATCCGGTCCTCGTTCTCGGACGGAAGCATCGAGCAGGTCACATAGACGAGGCGGCCTCCGGGACGCACCAGCCGCGCACCGCGCGCCAGCACCTCGGCCTGCGTGACGCGATAGCTGTCGAGCAGTTCCGGCGTCAGCCGCCAGCGCGCATCCGGATTGCGACGCCAGGCGCCCGTGCCGCTGCAGGGCGCATCGACCAGCACGCAATCGGCGCGCCCCTCGAGCCCCTCGAAATCGATGTCGGGTCCGCCCGGCAGGATATGCGGCTTGATGAAGCGCGTCTGGATGTTGCGTGTGCCGGCGCGCTGCGCCCGCGGCATCAGCCGCGCGAGACGCCGTCGATCCGTGTCGCAGGCGTGGATCTGGCCGCGATTGTCCATCAGCGCGGCGAGCGCCAGCGATTTGCCGCCGCCGCCCGCGCAGAGATCGACGACCTGTTCGCCGGGGACCGCGCCGGTGATGAGGCAGGCAAGCTGGGAGCCCTCGTCCTGCAACTCGACAAGCCCGTCGCGAAACGCCTTCAAGCCGGAAATATTCGCGCGCGCCTTGAGGCGCAAGCCCCAGGGGGAGAGCGGACAGGGCTCCGTCTCGACCTTCTCGGCGACGAGTGCGGCTTGCGCCTCCTCGCGCGTCCCCTTCAGAAGGTTGACGCGGAGATCCGTCGGTGCGCGCTCCATCAGCGCCGCCATCTCTGCTTCGAGATCCGTCCCAAGTGCGCGGTCGAATTCCGCATGCAGCCATTCGGGATAATTGAGCCGTACATGAGCCGGCGCATCGGCTGGCGGCAGCGCCGCCGTCTTGAGCGCCGTCGCCTCCTCAGGCGCGAGGGCGGCCGGCGCATGGCGCGAACCGTCGGCCAACGCCATGGCGTTGGCGGGCCCCTGCCCCTCGATCAGCGCGACCGCGCCAAGGGCGAGCAGGCGTGGCGTCTCGTGGCCGAGCGCCGAGGCGAGTTCCGCGCGATGGCGGAGCACGCTGTAGACGAGTTCGCTCACCGCCGCGCGATCTTTCGACCCGGCAAAGCGGCTCGCCCGCGCCCAGCCGTCGACGACACGATCGGCCGGATGCCGCGTCTCGGCGATGGTGGAAAGAATGTCGATCGCCGCCTGAAGGCGGGCGCCGGGGGTCATGGTGCTACCTGAACTGGATCAGCTGCCGACGCCGGGATAGTTCGGCGCCTCGCGCGTGATGGTGACATCGTGGACATGGCTCTCGCGGAGCGAGGCCGATGAAATGCGCACGAACTGCGCCCGGGTCTGAAAGTCCTTGATCGTTGCCGAGCCGGTGTAACCCATCGCGGCGCGCAGCCCGCCGACGAGCTGATGGATCACATTGCCGACCGGCCCCTTGTAAGGCACTTGTCCTTCAATGCCTTCCGGGACGAGCTTCAGCGAATCCTTCACGTCCTGCTGGAAGTAGCGATCCGCCGAACCGAGCGCCATGGCGCCGACCGAGCCCATGCCGCGATAGGCCTTGTAGCTGCGGCCCTGGTAGAGGAAGACCTCGCCGGGGCTTTCTTCGGTGCCGGCAAAGAGCGAGCCGATCATCGCGCATTCGGCGCCGGCCGCGATCGCCTTGGCGAGATCGCCGGAATATTTGATGCCGCCATCGGCGATGACCGGAATGTCGGCCTTGCGCGCTTCCTCGACCGCATCGAGAATTGCGGTCAGCTGCGGCACGCCGATACCGGCGACGATGCGCGTCGTGCAGATCGAGCCCGGGCCGATGCCGACCTTGACCGCGTCAGCGCCCGCATCGATGAGCGCCCTGGCGCCATCGCCCGTCGCGACATTGCCGGCGATGACCTGCGTCAGATTGGAGAGCTTCTTGATCCGCTCGACGGCTTCCGACACACGGGCCGAATGGCCATGCGCGGTATCGACGATGATGACATCGGCGCCGGCCGCGATCAGCGCCTCGGAGCGGGCAAAGCCCTCATCGCCCACCGTCGTGGCGGCGGCGACGCGCAGGCGGCCCTGATCGTCCTTGGCGGCATTTGGATGAAGCTGCGCCTTCTCGATGTCCTTCACCGTGATGAGGCCAACGCAGTGATAATTGTCGTCGACGACCAGCAGCTTCTCGATGCGGTGCTTGTGCAGAAGACGCTTAGCCTCTTCCTGGCTGACGCCGTCCCGCACCGTGATGAGATTGTCCTTCGTCATCAGGTTGCGGACCGGCTCCTGCAGGTTGGTGGCGAAGCGCACGTCGCGATTTGTGAGAATGCCGGCAAGCTTGCCCGAACCTTCGACGACCGGAATGCCGGTGATGCCGTGGCGCTGCATCAGCGCGAAGGCGTCGGCAAGCGTCGCCTGCGGCTCGATGGTCACCGGGTTCACGACCATGCCGGATTCGAACTTCTTGACCATGCGGACGTTCTCGGCCTGCTCTTCCGCCGACATGTTGCGGTGGAGAACGCCGATGCCGCCGGCCTGCGCCATCGCGATGGCGAGGCGGCCTTCGGTGACCGTGTCCATGGCGGCGGAGAGAAGCGGAATGCCGAGCGAGATCGACCGCGTCA
The DNA here is from genome assembly GCA_903889655.1 of uncultured Alphaproteobacteria bacterium. Taxonomy (GTDB): domain Bacteria; phylum Pseudomonadota; class Alphaproteobacteria; order Parvibaculales; family Parvibaculaceae; genus Parvibaculum. Next base: position 10,351 of record CAISYL010000018.1, read on the forward strand.
GCCGCGTTTTTGTCTCAGCCTGACTGGGAAGTATGGAAGAAGCCGCCGGCAGCAGGAGTACGTCGTCGAACGTCAGTGCTTCGCGGATCATGTCGCCAACCTCCTGCCCGTCAACACCGGGCCAATTCATGTGTTGGCGGAGGCTTCTACCATCGTTCCGCTGGATTGCAAAGGAAGATTGGGCGACAGCGACGGGGCGCCCATTAGCCCTTCTGCCGGCCCGGTCTTCGCCCGCAAAAAGCTGCCGAAAACCGTCTCACAAAGACTCTTCGGTCTTCTTCCGAAAGCCTTGAGCCAGCACGTACATTTCGGCCGAATCGGTGCGGCTGGCGGCAGGCTTCACATGGCGGACGTTCTGGAAGTGCTGTTTCAGCAGCGCCAGAAGCTCGTTCTCGGTTCCACCGCGCAACACCTTGGCGCAGAAGGTCCCGCCGTCGCTCAGCACCTCGGTCGCGAACTGCGCCGCCGCCTCGCAAAGCGCCATGATCTTCAGATGGTCGGTCTGGCGATGGCCGGTCGCGTGAGCGGCCATGTCGGACAAAACGACATCCGCCTCGCCGCCCAGCACCGACTTCACCTGCGCATCGGCGCCCTCGGCCAGAAAATCGAGCTTCATGATCGTGGCGCCGGGCATCGGCTCCATGTCGAGAATGTCGACGCCGATGACGCGGCCCTGCCGGTCGCCGCGCCCGTCGAGCGACTTCACGCGATGGACTGCGATCTGGCACCAGCCGCCCGGCGCGGCGCCGAGATCGACGACGCGGGCGCCGGCTTTCAGGAAATGAAACTTGTCGTCGAGTTCCGACAGCTTGAAGGCCGCGCGGGAACGGTAGCCCTCTTTCTTGGCGGCATGGACATAAGGGTCGTTCAACTGGCGTTGCAGCCAGAGCGTCGAGGAGAGCGTGCGCTTCTTGGCGGTCTTCACGCGCACCTTCAGCGCGCGCGGCGCGTTGCCCTTGGTAAGACCCTTGCCTGTCGATTTCTTCTCGGTCATGCCGAATGCTCTCCTGACGCGCGCTTGCCCCCGCGCCTGCGGCGGCGACGTCGGCGGGGCCGCGCGCTATCCGCTTCCATGAGTGACAGAAGAATGCCCTCGCGCAAACCCCTGTCGGCGACGCGGAGCCGCTGCGCGGGCCAGGCAAGCGCAATAGCCTCGAAAATCGCGCAGCCCGCAAGCACGAGATCTGCCCTTTCGCGGCCGACGCAGGGATGCGCGGCGCGGGTGTCGTAGTCGAGCGCCAGCAGATCGCGGGTGACGCGGTGAACGTCGGCCGGCGTGATCCAGATGCCGTCGACCTGGTTGCGGTCGTAGCGCGGCAGGCCGAGATGGACGCCCGCGATGGTCGTCACCGTGCCCGAGGTGCCGAGAAGATGGAAACTCCCCTCGCCCTCCTCGCCGCGCGCCGCTTGCAGCCGGGCGAAGAACGGCGCGATGCGCTCGCTCACTTCCGCCACCATGCGGTCGTAAAGCTCGGCCGAAACCTCGATGCCGCCATGCCGCTCCGCCAGCGTGACGACGCCGCAGGAGAGCGAGGTCCAGTCCTCGATATGCGGACGCTGCTGGCGGCCGTCCTTGTTCGCCGGATGGCGCACCCAAATGAGCTCGGTCGATCCGCCGCCGATGTCGAAGACGAGCGCCGAGGCGCATTCGCGGTCGAGCAGCGGCGCGCAGCCGGCGACCGCGAGCCGCGCCTCGTCCTCGTTGGAAACGATTTCAAGCACAAGCCCCGTCTCGCGTTTTACCCGCGCGATGAACTCGGCGCCGTTCCCGGCGATGCGGCAGGCCTCGGTCGCGATGAGCCGCGCCCGTGTCACATGGCGGCGGCGCATCTTGTCGGCGCAGATGCGCAGCGCCTCGACGGCCCGGTCCATGGCCTCGTCGCTGAGCCGCCCGCTGGCGGTCAACCCCTCGCCCAGCCGGACGATGCGTGAAAAGGCGTCGACCACCTTGAAGCCGTCGCGCGAGCGCCGCGCGATCAGCAACCGGCAATTATTGGTGCCGAGATCGAGCGCCCCGTAAAGCGGCTCTTCGCCCTGCCCGGCCTCGGGCGGCGGAGCGCCGCGTCGCCGCGCATCGCCACGCGCGGCATTTCTCTGCGAGCGCTGCGGCTTGGGAGACGATTCGGCGGGTTCGGGACGGCGGATGGACGCCTGCGGCGCGGCCTGCTGGCCGGATGGCGACGTCTGTTTCCCGGCGGCTTGAGGGGATTTGCCGCGTCGCGCACGGCGGCGCCTGCGCCCTTTGCGGGGAGCGCGCGCGGCAGAATCGCTGTCACTGGCCGCCGACGAAACCCTGGACTCCGCGCCCGAAGACGCCACGCCTTGTTCCGCCGGACCGGCCTGGGGCGCGGAGGACCCATGGCCCTCGCCGCCCCGGTCACCTTCTGGGTGCACGGTCGACCTGACCCGGGGAGCTTGCGAATGCCCCTTGCGGGTGCCGCGCTGCCAGCCGGGCTCCTGTTCTTTCAGTTGGAGCCAGTCTAACAGTTTGAAACGACGGGTAAAGCCGAGCGGCGCGACAGCTATCGCGGCAACCGGCCGGACATCCGAAACCGTATCGGGAGGCTGCCCAAACGCCTGTCCGTTCAAACAGTTGACGGCAAGGCCGGTCCTGACTAGGTTTCGCCCGCGCAGCCAAGCCTGCGCCTGCTTCGTTTCCGGGCTCCGGCCTCGCGGATCGAAACAAAACCAGCGCTTGGGGGATCGTCTAACGGTAGGACAGCGGACTCTGACTCCGCCAGTCTAGGTTCGAATCCTAGTCCCCCAGCCAAATTCACCCGGTATCATGGCGCAAACGCCACAAGAACGGCCTTTAGCCTCTAGCTAGACGTTTGTAGCTTCCGGGCCATGGGTGAACCGATCACAGTTTTGGCGCTCCGTCGCAAGCGCGATCAGATTTCTGGCGTTATTGCCGAATACGAGCGGAAGATTAGGGATGCCCAAGCGGACTTGGCGCATGTCGCCGCGTCTCTTCGCCTGTTTGAGCTTACCGGCGATCCGAGTGAGTTCCCTTCTTACATCGATTTAAACCGTCTCCTGCGGCGAGGGGAGACGACGCGGCTATGCATGGAGGCTTTGCGGGCGGAAGGCCCTCTGGACACGCGAGAACTGGCGCAACGGATAATGCGGGCGAAGGGGTTGAATGAGACGGACAAGATTCTTGGGCAGTCAATTGCCCTCCGGATCGTCCAGACGCTTCGCTTGAAGGCGCGGAGGAATGGGAAGCTAGACGGGAGCGAAAGGCGCAAAGGCGTCTGCGTTTGGAAGCTACGGGAGTCTGACGGACCTAAATAGGAGAGAACCGATTTAGAGGCTTGCTATGAGGTACAAGGAAGTACGGCGAAGCCGCTCTGTTATCCGGGAGACGTGACAGACGAGAATGTGAAAGCCTATCGTCGGGAGCACGATTTGCCACGGTAACGTTGTTAAGTGGGTTGAATGCCGCAGTAGGGACGAGATTAGATGACCGCGACCGATGACCATATTCCTCGATACAACTGTATTCTCTGCCACGAGGCTTATATGGCAGGCGGCGGGCGTTATGAAATAAGCCCCGTTAGAGCTTGGGGCGGCGCGATGATCTGTGAAAGTTGCCGCCGGATAAATTGGGATGGTGTTGTCCTTCAACGTCATCCTCGGCTGGATGAGCATTTGAAGTCATTGGGCATCACGCCCACCGTCAATGCCAAGGGGTGGGTAGATATTCCAAACTGAGTTGGCGAACGCATCCGTCAATCCACTCTATTCTGGAATTTCATTCTCGCTTCTTGTCCGAGCCGTGTCCTTTGTGTTCGCTCAGGCGTTCATCCACTTGATGAATTATCTCGCCGCTCCCTTGCATTGTTACTTTCTCCCTATAACGGTCATCGTCGCGATCAAGAACTTGCTCGACATCGGCGACTGCATTGCCACGGCCATATTGAGCCACCTGACCGACGAATATTTTCATAAACCAGCCTTTGGCGCGGCTTAGGTTCGCACGAAAACCCTTCGCTCTGAGCGTAGGTAAGACTCTGATGGAAGATTGGGCATCAACAGAATATCGACGGGTCTTCGATCCACATTGTGGACACGGAGAGCGTAAATCTGGCTTCAATCCAACCTTTTCATTGACGGCCTGACCGCATTGTCCGCAGAGGACAGGGCCTATTGAAACGCCCGACATTGTTGGCTCCCTCTACGCTGCGAGGATTCGGTCCCATCTTTGAGCCTAAATAGATTCAGGAAATCTATTTGGAGCATTTTCGATGAGGTACAGAGAACTATTTCCCGACATGGTGAAGGAAGGTGGCATTCTGGAAGACGAGGCGAGCGACAGGAGATGGCGGTATCACAAAAGCCTAGTGAAGCGCGCTTCCACGCCGATACGTTCAAAGTCTCCCGGACTGAGTGACGAGACGGTTGACGCGATCATCAATCGCCCTCGCCCGGAGAATGAGAAAAGCACGACGAGAGCGGATCAATGACGCGAACCGGAAGCGTCGCTTATCCGAAGACGCCGGGGCTGAAGCCAAAAGATAAATAGTGTTCTAGGCGGCGACGGTATTATTATTGAACGTAGATACGACTGGTTCCTTGGAGGATGTTTCATATGTCTGCAAACGGAGATTGGATAAAATTAAAAAAAGGATTGGAAGATCGTCAGTGGGATTTCCGAACCATTGAAGGTTTGGCAAAAGAGTTCAATATGCCCAAGAAGAAAGTGGAAGAGCTTCTGAATCTCCATCGCTCAGA
>CAISYL010000019.1 GCA_903889655.1 uncultured Alphaproteobacteria bacterium
GAAACGCGGCGACGGCGTCCGCCGCTTCTTTGGATATCTCTCGGTTGGATCGCTCGTCGCTGGTTGGGCGCTGTCGTCGCACGTAGGGATAGGGATTGTAGGAATTTGCTTTCGCCGGCGTGGAAGAAGGCCGCGCCGTCTCCGCCGCCGGCGCCGCGGGCGGCGGGCAGCTCTTGATTTCGGCTTTCCCCTCTCCAAACAGATCGAGCTGGTCGTGAGCCATTGAACGCCTCCAGTTGATTGCAATCGACAGGTGCGCTCTTTGTCGGGAACAACAACTAATTGGCGTTTTCTTTTACGTGTCTGGAAAGTTGCGATAGTTATAAGTCCTTCTGGCGAAATGGCTAATATTCGCGCGTATTGTTATTGAATATGGATGCCAATACTTATACCGTTTCAGGATAGATGGACGGTACCGGCATATGGCATCTGGCAATACCCCAGTCCGCGTTCGCGGCATTCAGCAACACCAGGAGACGCGCGAGGAGTATCTCTTCCGCGACACACGGTCGCTGCTCACCCGCTTCCGCGAATGGGCGTTGTCGCCGCAGAACATGGCGAGTCTGCTGTTCGGCCACGCCGTTGCCGGCATATTCATCCCGCCGCTTTCGTTCTACTGCCTGATCTCGGCAGCCCTTTTCTTCATCTGGGGAATGCGGCAGGGCGAGGCGACGCCGCTGAAATTGCCGAAGCAAAGCGGCCTGATGGATCCGAACGAACTGCATCCCAGGGATCGGAGCATGCAGGCAGCCGACGGCATTTTCTATCTCGGCAACGAAATGACCTCCGGGAAAGAGCTGTGGTTGACGAACAGCGATTGTCGACAGCACTTTCTCGTTTTGGGAACAACGGGCTCGGGCAAGACCGAACTTCTGCTTGGCTTCGCGGCCAACGCACTGAGCTGGGGATCTGGGTTTCTGTTTTGCGACGGCAAGGGAGACGTCGCGCTGTTCGCAAAGACCTACGCCCTTGCGCGTCTTTTTGGTCGAGAGGACGATCTGCTCGTTCTCAATTTCATGACCGGAAACATGGACATCGGCGCCAGCGACCCCAAGAAGAGGTCCAATACGCTCAACCCCTTCTCGACCGGTTCGTCTGACAGTCTCACGCAGATGATGGTGTCGTTGATGGACGATGCCGGCGGCGACGGGGCGATGTGGAAGGGGCGCGCGACGGCGATGTTCACGGGTGTGATGCGCGCCCTGACGTGGCTTCGCGACCAGGGGCGGGTCGACCTCAACATCGGGCTCATTCGGCAGTTTCTCGACCTTCGTCGCATCATCGAGCTGGCGACCTCGCCAACCTACGAAGGGATGCCGCAAAGCATTCGACATTCCGTAGCCTCCTATCTGACATCCCTGCCGGGCTACAAGGCGGAAGCCGGCGTGAAGCAGCACCAGACGACGCTGGACCAGCACGGCTATCTCGAGATGCAGTTCACGAAGATTCTTGGCTCGCTCGCGGACGTTTACGGCCACATCTTCATGACGCCTTACGGCGAAGTGGACATGTATGACGTCGTGGTGAACAGGCGCATTCTCGTCGTCATGCTGCCGGCGCTCGAGAAGTCGCCGGATGAAATTGCCAATATCGGCAA
>CAISYL010000020.1 GCA_903889655.1 uncultured Alphaproteobacteria bacterium
CGGCGAATCTTCACGGCCGAGCGCGTCGAAAGTCGCCCGGATCATATTGTAGGGGTTCGACGAGCCCTGGCTCTTGGCCACGACGTCGTGCACGCCGAGCGTCTCGAACACGGCGCGCATCGGCCCGCCGGCGATGATGCCGGTGCCGGGAGGCGCCGCGCGCAGCACGACGCGCCCGGCGCCATGGCGGCCGTTGACGTCGTGATGCAGCGTACGGCCTTCGCGCAGCGGAACGCGGATCATGCCGCGCTTGGCAGCTTCCGTTGCCTTGCGGATCGCTTCCGGAACTTCGCGCGCCTTGCCATGACCGAAGCCGACGCGGCCCTTCTGGTCGCCGACGACGACGAGCGCCGCGAAACCGAAGCGCTTGCCGCCCTTGACCACCTTCGCCACGCGGTTGATGTGGACGAGCTTGTCCACAAACTCGCTGTCGCGTTCTTCCCGGTCCCGGTCTCGTGATCTTTCGCGTGCCACTATCAAAATCCTTTAGAAGTTGAGACCGCCTTCGCGGGCGCCGTCTGCAAGCGCCTTGATGCGCCCGTGGTAGATGTATCCGCCGCGATCGAAAACGACGTCCTTGACGCCCTTTTCAGCCGCGCGCTGCGCGACGAGCTTGCCGACTTCGCTCGCTCCGTCGACATTGCCGCCCTTGCCGCCGAAACCATCCTCGACCGAGGAGGCGGCGGCGAGCGTCACGCCCTGCACATCGTCGATGATCTGGGCGTAGATATGCTTCGAGGAACGGAACACGGAAAGACGCGGGCGCCCATTCGCGATCTGCCGGAGCTTCGTACGATTGCGCTGCGTCCGGCGCTGATGAAGAGTCTTGGTCATAGCCATCCGCTCACTTCTTCTTGCCTTCCTTGCGGAAGATGAATTCGCCGGCGTACTTCACGCCCTTGCCCTTGTAAGGCTCGGGACCGCGATAGGAGCGGATCTCAGCCGCAACCTGGCCGACTTTCTGCTTGTCCATGCCGCTGACCGAGATCTCGGTCGGCTTGCCGACCTTGATGTCGATCCCTTCGGGGATCGGATAGATCACGTCGTGGCTGAAACCCAGGCTGAGCTGCAGGTTCTTGCCCTGCATCGCCGCACGGTAGCCGACGCCGTTGATCTCAAGGTTCGTCGTGAAACCCGTCGTCACGCCGACGACGAGGTTCTGCACGAGCGTGCGGGACAGACCCCACATCGCGCGGGCGCGCTGCGTGTCTTCGCGCGGGCGCACGCTGATGCCGTCAGCACCCTGCTCCACGGTCACGTCTTCGACGAGCGTGAGCTTCAATTCGCCCTTCGGACCCTTCACGGCAATTTCCTGGCCGTTGATGGTCGCAGTCACCCCTTTCGGGAGCTCGATGGGCTTCTTACCAATTCGCGACATGGTCCTAGTCTTTCCCGTCGTCTGGCGTTGCTGGCTAGCGTCTTAGAAGACGCGGCACAGCACCTCGCCGCCTACATTCTTTTCACGCGCTGCCGAGTCCGACATCACGCCCTTCGGAGTCGAAAGGATCGAAATGCCGAGGCCGTTGCGCACCGTCGGAACTTCCTTGACCGACGAATAGACGCGCCGGCCAGGCGTCGACACACGCTCGATCACCTGAATGACCGGCGTGCCTTCGTTATACTTCAGTTCGATCTCGAACTCGCTCTTGCCATTCGGGTAATCGACCTTGGCATAGCCGCGGATGAACCCCTCGTCCTGGAGCACGTCGAGCACCCAGCCGCGGAGCTTGGAGGCGGGCGTCGCC
>CAISYL010000021.1 GCA_903889655.1 uncultured Alphaproteobacteria bacterium
GCAGATCGTCGGCGAAAACCTGCTTTGTTTCCATCGCGGCGAAATGGCCGCCATGGGCGAAGTCGGTCCAGTGGACGACATGACAGGCCTTTTCGACCATCGTGCGTGGCGGGAAGGTCAGGAACTCTTTCGGGAAGTTCGCGACGCCGACCGGTATCTCGATCTTTTCGCCCGGCGCCATGCCGTTGCCCCCTTCCTCGAAGAGGCCGCGATAGAACCACGTGGCCGTATTGAAGGTCTTCGTCACCAGATAGATCATCACCGAGGTCAGCAACTGGTCCTTCGAGAAGGCGTTCTCGATGTGCTCCTTGCCGTCCGGCCCGCGGCGATCCGACCAGCCATTGAACTTCTCGACGATCCAGGCGGCGGCGCCCACGGGGCTGTCCATCATGCCGTAGGACAACGTCTGCGGCTTCGTCATCTGCAGACGCAGATAGGCGCCTTCGAGTTCGAAGGTCATGGCGGCGCCCGCGGCCCATTGCTGCTCGGCCTCGGTCTCCGGCATCACGGCCGGACGAATGCCCCACATGTTGATGTGGATCGCCTTGCAGCCTCCGCCTTTTTTCGGTGCATGAAGATGGCCCAGATTGCCGGTGACGACGGCGCCCCAGTCGCCGCCTTGCGCGATATAGGTCTTGTAGCCCAGAACCTCGCGCATCAGCTTGTCCCAGAGCGCGGCGGTGCCCTTGGGGCCGATGGGTTTTTTGGGCTTGCCGGAAAAGCTGTAACCCGGCAGCGAAGGAATGACGAGGTTGATGCCGTCTTCCGCCTTGCCGCCGAATTTTTCAGGATGTGCGAGCGGTTCGATGACGTCGAAGAATTCGAAGACGGAGCCCGGCCAGCCATGCGTCATCAGCACGGTTTCCGGATGCTCGCCCGAGCCTTTCACATGGATGAAATGGATTTCCTGCCCATCGACCGTCGCCTTGAATTGCGGAAAGCGGTTCAGCGTTGCCTCGGCCTTGCGCCAGTCGAATTTGGAGGTCCAGTAGGCGCAGAGCTCCTTCATGTAGTCCATGTCGGTGCCATAGGCCCAGCGGTCGGCGCCGGGCGCGATCTCCGGCATCTCATGCCATTCATAAGCACGGACCCTGGCGAGGATCGCGTCGATTGCCGATTGTGGAATGTCGATCTTGAAAGGGACCGGTGCGCCCATGGTCGAGCCTCCTCCATAACGCCGTTCTTGTTGAGGCGCATTATGGCAGGCGCGCGTGAGCCCGCAACGCCGCTTGCGATTGCCGCGCCGACCTTGCGTCTTTAAGGTGGCTGAAAACGCTATTCAGAATAATAACGGGAGGAAGTCATGGCTCAGGAGATCGTGGCGGAGGTGCGCCCGCCGGCGGAGGTGCTACAAGGCAAGGCCACTCAATCCATGTTCCGGCGTCACTATGCACTCATCATCCTGACGCTTGCCTATACGTCGAGCCATGTCGATCGCGGCATCGTCAATATCGTGATGCAGCCGATCAAGAATGAATTCCATGTCAGCGATACGCTGCTTGGGCTGATGTCGGGTCTCGCCTTCGCGGTTTTTTATGCGACGCTCGGCGTGCCGATCGCGATGTGGGCGGACCGCGGCAACCGCCGCAACATCATCTCGCTGGCCGTCGCGATCTGGAGTGCCATGACCGCGGCCTGCGGGCTCGCCACCAGTTTCAGCCATCTCATGCTGGCGCGGATCGGCGTCGGCGTCGGCGAGGCGGGATCGAGCCCGCCCTCGCATTCGATGATCGCGGATCTCTATCCCAAGGAGAGCCGCTCGACGGCGATGGCCTTCTATTCGGTCGGCGTTTACGCGGGCGCGATGATCGGTCTCGTCGGCGGCGGTTACGTCGTGCAGCATTATGGCTGGCGCGCGACCTTCTTTGTCATGGGCCTGCCCGGTCTCGTCATCGCGCTTCTCGTGCGCTTCACGACGAGGGAGCCGGCGCGCGGACATGCGGACGGCATGGCGCATGACGCGGCGCTGAAATCCAATCTCCTCCACGTCATCGTGCATCTCTGGCGCACCAAATCGGCCCGGCATATCACTATCGGCCTGACGCTCGTTTCCTTTGTCGGTTATGGCGGATTGATCTTCGGACCGTCCTTTTTCCAGCGCAGCCTCGGCATGGAGCCGCAGAAGGTGGGCCTCATCTTCGGCCTGATCGCCGGTCTCGTCGGCGCTCTCGGCGCGCTGATCGGCGGCTATCTCGCCGACCGGCTCTCGAAGCGAGACATGCGATGGAATGCCTGGGTGATCGCGGTGGCCAAGCTCGTCGGCATGCCGCTCTTCATCATCTTCTACATGTCATCCGATCTGACGCTGATGATCCCGATCTACATCGTCTCGTCGATCCTCGGCGCTTTCTACCTGGGCCCGAGCTTCGCGATGATCCAGAGCCTGACACCGCTCCACATGCGGGCGTTGGCTTCTGCCGTCATGCTTTTCGTACTGAATTTCGTCGCGCTCGGCTTTGGACCACTGACGGTCGGCATCATCAGCGATATTCTGACGCCTTATTTCGGGCAGGAGAGTTTGCGATGGGCGCTGTTCGGCACGTCCTTCATCGGCGTCTGGGCGGCGGTGCATTATTACTGGGCCGGTCAGACCTACCAGGCCGATCTCGCGAAACTCGACGCGAAGTAGGCGTCCCAAAGGAAAATGCCCCGCTTCGGCGGGGCATTTTTCGTTTCAGCGTTCGACCTTGTCGAGGTCCGCCTCGATGTCGCGCGTGCGTTCCATCGTCAGAAAATCGAGGGTGAGCGGAAGGCCCAGCTCCACGGACGGCGCGTGCTGCAGCCTGACGCGGACGGAGAGCGGCGCCACGCCCATGGCATGGCCGCCCTGTTTGCGGTCCGCAGTGATGAAATGCAGATGGAAGCCCGGCACATGGACCGAATCGAGGAAGGTCGGGGTGTAGAAGCCGACAAGGCTTCCCTCGACGTCCTTGAATTCGAAAATGGTCTGGACCTTCGCGACTTCGGCGAGCGGCACATAATTGCTCTGCTTGGGAACCGAACGCGCGCGCACGGCGGAGAAAGTGCCGTCGATGCGGATCGAATAGATCAGGTTCTTCGAGGGGATGAGATCGTGGAGCTGCGCCTCGAATTCATGCGCGGTGAGCGGCCGGTCGAACACTTCCTCGGTGTCGCCTTCGAAATGCGTCGCGACGGCGAAGGGCGTCTTGACGTCGTCGCCGATGATCTCCGCGTTGCCTTCGGGCCTGAGGCAATAGACCGTCCCGTCGATCATCAGCAATTCGCCGTCGAGATCGTTGAAGGTACCGAGGCCGTGATCGCCCTTTTCGCGCACGTCGCCGATCGTCGTGTCGGCGCGATAGATGCCTTCCACGAGAGCCGCGATCGGCGCCGAGATGAAGACGGGCGGACGTTTCGGATCGCGGCTCGACGTCATCGCGGGGATCCTTTCGGCCTCTTCAGGCGAGCGAGCCGTGGCAGTGCTTGAACTTCTTGCCCGAACCGCAGGGGCAGGGCGCATTGCGTGCGGTCTTGCCCCAGGTCGCCGGGTTTTTCGGATCGACGCCGACGCCGGGATCGTTGCGTACGGGACGGTTGAGAACCGCCACGTCGCCGCCGCCCGCGAATTCATCGTCACCGGTTATCGGGTCCGCGTGATGCGCCTGCATGCGCGGCAGCGGCGTTTCCTCGATACGCGGTGCTTCCGCCACGAATTGCGCGTTCATGAGCTGGCGGATCACGTCTTCGCGCAACCGTGTCAGCAGGCTCTCGAAAAGTTCGAAGGCTTCCGACTTGTATTCGTTGAGCGGATCGCGCTGCGCATAGCCGCGCAGGCCGACGGCCTGACGCAGATAGTCGAGCATCATCAGATGTTCGCGCCAGTGATGGTCGAGTGTCTGGAGAAGGATCGCCTTTTCGACCTGACGCATCAGTTCGGGGCCCGCCTGCGCGGCCTTTGCGGCCATGGCGCGGTCGGCCTCGGCCTTCAGGCGCTCGCGGATTTCCTCGTCGGCAATGCCTTCCTCGGCCGCCCACCGGTCGATCGGCAGGTCGAGGCCGAGCATGATCGCTACCTCGTCCTTCAGGCCCGGCACGTCCCATTGTTCGGCATAGGCCTTTTCCGGGATATGGCGCGTGATGAGCGCCTCGATCACCTGATGGCGCATGTCGTCGACGGTTTCGCTGACGTCCTCAGCTTCCATCAGCTCGACGCGCTGATCGAAGATCACGCGGCGCTGATCGTTCATGACGTTGTCGTATTTCAGCAGGTTCTTGCGGATGTCGAAGTTGCGGGCTTCGACCTTCTGCTGCGCCTTTTCCAATGCCCTGTTGATCCAGGGATGGATGATCGCCTCGCCCTCTTTCAGGCCGAGTTTCTGCAGCATGCCGTCCATGCGGTCGGTGCCGAAGATGCGCATCAGATCGTCTTCGAGCGAGAGGAAGAATTTCGAGCGGCCCGGGTCGCCCTGACGGCCAGAGCGGCCACGGAGCTGATTGTCGATGCGCCGGCTTTCGTGACGCTCGGTGCCGATGATGTAGAGACCGCCGGCGGCGAGCGCGGCCGCCTTCTTTTTTGCGATATCGGCCTTGATCTCGTCGATCTTGCGGTTGCGCTCGGTCTCGCTCTCGATGCCCGCGGTTTCGTCGGCGATGCGCATGTCGAGATTGCCGCCGAGCTGGATGTCGGTGCCGCGGCCAGCCATGTTGGTGGCGATGGTGACGGTGCTCGGCACGCCGGCCTGCGCGATGATATGCGCTTCCTGCTCGTGATAGCGCGCGTTCAGCACGTTGTGCTTGATCTTTTTCTTCTTAAGGACTTCCGAAAGCGTTTCGGACTTCTCGATCGAGACGGTGCCGACCAGCACGGGCTGGCCGCGCTTCACGCAGTCTTCGACCTCGATGACGATGGCGTCGTATTTCTCGCGCGCGGTCCTGTAGACCTCGTCATCCTCGTCGATACGGGCGATCGGACGGTTGGTCGGAACCTCGATCACTTCGAGGCCGTAGATGTCGAGGAATTCGTCGGCTTCCGTCAGCGCGGTGCCGGTCATGCCGGCGAGCTTGCCATACATGCGGAAATAATTCTGGAAGGTGATCGAGGCCAGCGTCTGGTTCTCGGGCTGGATCTGGACCCGCTCCTTCGCCTCGAGCGCCTGGTGGAGCCCGTCCGAATAGCGCCGGCCTTCCATCATGCGGCCGGTGAACTCGTCGATGATGACGACCTTGTCGCCCTTGACGATGTAGTCCTTGTCCTTCTGGAACAGCTTGTGCGCCTTCAGCGCATTCTGCACGTGATGGACGATGGTGATGTTCTCGATATCGTAGAGCGTGCCTTCCTTCAGGATGTCGCGCTCGCGCAGAATTGTCTCGATCTTCTCGTTGCCCTCTTCGGTGAGGGTCACGGTGCGCTGCTTCTCGTCGAGTTCGTAATCTTCCGCCTCGATCAGGGGGATTACGTCGTCGACGCCGAGATAGAGTTCCGACTTGTCGTCGAGAGGCCCCGAAATGATGAGCGGGGTGCGCGCTTCGTCGACCAGGATCGAGTCGACTTCGTCGACGATCGCATAATGGTGCTTGCGCTGAACCATCGACGAGATCTGATACTTCATATTGTCGCGCAGATAGTCGAAGCCGAGCTCGTTATTCGTGCCGTAGGTGATGTCGGCGGCATAGGCCGTGCGGCGTTCGTCGTCGTCGAGGCCGTGCAGGATGACGCCGGTCGTCATGCCGAGGAAGCGGTAGACCTGGCCCATCCATTCGGCGTCGCGTTTGGCGAGGTAGTCGTTCACGGTGACGACATGGACGCCCTTGGCCGGCAACGCGTTCAGATAGGTCGCCAGCGTCGCGACGAGCGTCTTGCCTTCGCCGGTCTTCATTTCGGCGATCCGGCCGTCATGGAGGACCATGCCGCCGATCAGCTGCGTGTCGTAGTGGCGTTGGCCGAGCGTACGGCTGGCCGCTTCGCGAACGACCGCGAAAGCCTCGGGGAGCAGGTCGTCGAGGGGCGTTCCCTCGGCGAGACGGGCACGGAACTCCGCCGTCTTGCCGCGGAGCGCATCGTCGCTCAACGCGGAAATGGCAGGTTCGAATGCGTTGATCGCTTCGACCCGGGCTTTATAAGCCTTCAGTTTCCGGTCGTTGGCGCTGCCGAAGAAACGCTTGGCGAGGACGCTCAAGCTTGCCATCAGTCCAAATCCCTTGCGAACCCGCGCAGGCGCCACGCGCCGCCACGGACCTTGTGCCTACGTCCGTTCGGGCTCGCGCCCTGTTGGACCATCTTCCGGAACGCCCCCGGCCCCATTTGCATGTCGGGGGCGGGCGACATGCCGCTCTGCGGTCGGATTTCTGGCTCGAGCCGCAGTCAAAAGACTGAGGAGATGTAAGGGGGAGGCCGTACCTTGTCAATGTAAGGAGGCGTCGCAGGCGGCCAGTTCGGAGGTCAGATTCTTTATCTTTCTTAATGCAACGGGGTTCTTGTGCGACCCCCTCGCCATCGCCATCATGGCGCCGCTCGGCCGGCCGGGGAGACCCGGTCCGGTTCCCATCTCATGCAAGGGGCCGCGCCGGTCCCGTCACAGGAATGCCATCATGCGCCGGTCCTCACGTTTCGTCTCCGCCTCCCTGCTTGCCTTCGGGCTTGTGAGCGGAGCCATCGTCGCGCATGGCGGAGCCGCCCTTGCAGCCGATCCGGTCGCAACGCCCGCGCCGGGCGCCGGCGAGGACGAGGTCGTGGCCAAGGTCAGCGGCGGCGAAATCAGGCTGTCGGACATCGCGCTTGCCGACGAAGAGATGGGACAGGCCCTCGCCCGGCTGCCGGAAGAGCTGCGCTTCCAATACCTGCTCGGGATGCTGATCGACCGCCGCATCGTTGCCAATGCGGCCAAGGAAAAGCATGTGCAGGACGACCCGCTGGTGAAGCGGCGCGAGGCCTATTACGACGAAAAGGCGCTGCGCGACGTCTATTGGGTCCAGCTCATGCGCGACAAGATCAACGAAAAGGCCGTGAAGGCCTATTACGACGAACATGTGGCGAAGAGCGAGCCCGAAACGGAAGCGCATGCGGAGCACATCCTCGTCGGCTCCAAGGACGAGGCCCTGAAGGTCATCGCAGCAATCAAGGGCGGCAAGACCTTCGAGGATGTCGCAAAGGCGATGTCGAAGGATTCGAGTTCTCAGGAGGGCGGCGACCTCGGCTGGTTCAAGAAATCGGACATGGTGCCGGAATTCGCCGATGCCGTGTTCAAGCTGAAGCCGGGCCAGATTTCCGATCCGGTGCAGACCAAGTTCGGCTGGCACGTCATCAAGCTCATCGAGACGCGCAAGTCGAAGAAGCCGACCTTCGAAGAGGCGCATGACCAGATCATGCGGACGCTTGCCCAGGAAGAGGGCACGAAGATCATGGAAAGCCTGCGCAAGAAGGCGAAGATCGAGATCGTCGGCGCCGATGCGTCGAAGCCGCAGATCGCGCCGGCGCCCGACGCCGCCCAATAAGCAGAGGCTGGAGACGAGACATGGCGAAGGCCCCAAAGAAGTCATCCAAAGCCGGGAAAGCAAAGCTCAAACCGGTCAGGTCAGTTAAATCGACCAAGGCGGCGAAGCCGCGCGGCAAGGCGAAGCCAGCCGTGAAAGCGAAGCCGGCGAAGAAGGTGGCCGCAAAGAAGGCGAAGCCGAAGGCCGTGGCCAAGAAAGTTGCGCCAAAGAAAAAGGCCGCGTCGAAAAAGGCCCCTGTTAAGAAAGTCGTCGTCAAAAAGGCGGAGCACAAGGTTTCGCCGTTGGCGCCGAAGTCCTATCAGAAGCTGCCGCCGATCGACGGCGTCGTGCTCGGTACGGCGGCGGCGGGGATCAAATACAAGGGCCGTGACGATGTGCTCGTCATCCGCCTGCCGGAAGGCACGGCGGCGGCGGGCGTCTTCACCACGTCGAAGACGGCTTCGGCGCCGGTCGAATGGTGCCGGGCCGGCATCGACAAGGGCGGGCGCGGCCGCGTCGTCGTCGTCAATTCCGGCAATTCGAACGCTTTCACCGGCAAGGCCGGCGTCGCGACCGTCGAGGCGACCGTGATGGAAGCCGCCGCTGCCGTTGGCTGCGACGAGGACGAAGTCTATGTCGCCTCCACCGGGGTCATCGGCCAGGCGCTCAATCCGGCGCCGCTTCTCAACGGCATCCATCTCGCCCTCAACGCCGCCGGTCCCGATCAATGGGACAAGGCCGCGCGCGCGATCATGACCACCGACACCTATCCGAAGCTCGCGACGCGCAAGGCCCGGATCGGCGATGCGACTGTGACGATCAATGGTATCGGCAAGGGCTCGGGCATGATCGCCCCCGACCTTGCCACGATGCTGGTCTTCATCGTGACCGATGCGGCGATTGCCGCACCGGTCCTGCAAGGCCTGCTCGCCAGCGGATCGGACCGGAGTTTCAACGCGATCACGGTCGACAGCGATACGTCGACCAGCGACACGGTGCTGCTCTTCGCGACCGGTACGGCGAAGGGGGGGCGCAAGATCGAGCGCGCCGACGACGCGGCTCTCTCCGATTTCAGGCGCGCCCTCGACGAGCTGTTGCTCGATCTCGCGCATCAGGTGGTGAAGGACGGCGAAGGCGCCGCCAAGTTCATCCGCATCGATGTGAGCGGCGCGGAGAACGAGAAGGCGGCGCGGCGCATCGGCCTCGCCATCGCCAATTCGCCGCTCGTGAAGACGGCGATCGCTGGCGAGGACGCCAATTGGGGCCGCGTCGTGATGGCGGTCGGCAAATCCGGCGAGGCGGCGGACCGCGACAAGCTGGCGATCCGCATCGGCGGCGTCGACGTCGCGAAGAACGGCGTTGCCATGCCCGGATATGACGAGACGCCAGTTGCGCGTCACATGAAAGGCGACGCGATCGACATCGAGGTCGATGTCGGCGTGGGACATGGCAAGGCGACGGTTTGGACCTGCGATCTCACCTACGAGTACATCCGCATCAATGCCGATTACCGTAGTTGACCGGTAACGCGCTTTTAACCAAGCGCGCGGATTGGGGCACGCATCTTTAATGAAATGGTGCAAGCATGATTGACGGGCCCGGACAGCGGATCGTGCTGGTGGTGGCTTGCGCGCTCGTCGACGCCGACGGACGTGTGCTGATGGCCCAACGGCCGGAGGGCAAGACGCTCGCCGGGCTTTGGGAATTTCCCGGCGGCAAGATGGAGCCGGGAGAAACGCCGGAAGACGCGCTCATCCGCGAATTGCGCGAAGAGCTCGGGATCGAGGTCGCGAAAGCGTGTCTGGCGCCGCTCACTTTCGCGAGCCATACGTATGCGGACTTCCATCTGCTGATGCCGCTCTATGTCTGCCGGCGATGGCAGGGAACGATCAGGTCGGCCGAAGGGCAGGCGCTTGAATGGGTAAGGCCCGCAAAGTTGCGGGACTATCCGATGCCGCCGGCGGATGAGCCGCTGGTGGCCGTGCTACGCGATCTCCTGTGAGGCGTTTCTCCGCCTTGCTCGCGATCGCGGCAGAGGTGGAGAGTGCGATGAACGTGAGCAAGACAGGCGTGGAGTTTCGTCGCTTCCTGCGCGATCAGCGTGGTGCGACCGCGGTCGAATACGGGATGATGCTGGTGATCTTCTCAATGGTCGTGACGGGTATCCTGAGCGTGCTCGGAACCGATCTCACGGCGATGTTCGAGAAACTCGACTCCTATCTCAAGCCATAATCAGCTTCGCGGCGTTTTTTCACCCGTCGGACGTTCTTCAGTTCCCAGCGCATCGGCAAGGCGCATTTTCGCGCTGCCGGGCCGCAGCGGCTTCTGCTGGCTCTCATGAGGCGACCAGCCCGTCATGAAAACGATTTCGAAGGTCGCCGGTATTCGCCCGTCGGGCAATCCGAATTTTTCCTGATAAATTTCGGCGGCGCGTATCAACGTGCGGCGACGGAGCGGCGTGCGACGGCGTTCGATCAGCACATTCGTTTCGCCCATGCCGCGCAGTTCGGTCATCAGCTTCAGCGCGTTCGGATAGCGCACCGTCACGCGGTCGGCATCGACGACGGGCAGCGCAAAGCCCGCGCGCTGCAGCAGCGAGCCCATGTCGCGCAGTTCGACGAAAGGCGAAACGCGCGGTGAGAGTCCGCCTTCGAGTTCGATCTCCGCCGCGCCGAGCGACTGGCGGAGTTCCGTCAACGTGTCGCCGCCGAAGATCGCGCCGAGGAAAAGCCCGTCCGGGACAAGCGCGCGGCGGATCTGAATGAGCGCGCCGGGTAGATCATTCGTCCAGTGCAGCGAGAGCGCGCTGGCGATGAGATCGAAGCTCCCATCGCGGAAGGGAAGGCGTTCCTCGTCGGCGGCGGCGCGGATGCCTTTTCCTCGCGCGATCATCGCGGGCGAAAGATCGGTCGCGACAATGTTGCCGATCTTGCCTGCCGGAAGTCCGGTCTCGGCCAGCATGCCGCGGTGGCTGCCGAGATCGAGGGCGAGCGGGAAGTCGCGGTTGACCGCCATCAGCCGGTCGGCGAATTCGTCGGCGACGCGGCGCACGAGAAAATCATGGGCCGCGAAGCCGGCCGCGGCGCGGGCGCGCCGGCGGGCGTGAAGGGCGCGGTCGAAGACAAGCATGGCGGAAGCGGGCTGCATGGCGCGCATCATGATGATGGCGGGCGCGGGCTGCAAGCGCGGGCTTTGCCCCGCAACAGCGGCGCGATAGGCTCGCCTCATGGTCACGGGCGCTGAAATGGCGGAGCGGGGAACGGCCTGGGCGCGGAGCGCGCTGGGGCTGGCCGGCCGCCTTGCCGACATCGCGCTGCCGCCGCTCTGCCTGTCCTGCGGGCGCGGCGTTGAGGCGCATGGCGCCTTGTGCGGCGATTGCTGGGGGGCCGTCGGCTTCATCGAAGCACCGCTCTGCCCGGTCAGCGGGGTTCCCTTTCCCTACGATCCGGGTCCGGGCATGGTCAGCGCCGCGGCGCTTGCCTCCCCGCCACCCTATGCGGCCGCGCGCGCCGTCATGCGCTATTCCGACGAGGCCGCGAAGCTCGTTCACCGTTTCAAATATTCCGACCGTATGGAGGCGGCGCCCGCCTTCGCCCGCTGGATGGCGCGGGCAGGCGCGGACCTGCTCGACGGGGCGGATTTCATTGCCCCGGTGCCGCTTCACCGGCGGCGGCTCTTCTCCCGGCGCTTCAACCAGTCGGCGGAACTCGCCCGACGGATCTCCGGTCTTTCCGGCGTCCCCTTCGTTCCTGATCTTCTGGAAAGGGTGCGCGCGACAAGGCCGCAGGTCGGGCTTTCGGGCGATGCCCGGCGTCGCAACGTCGCCGGTGCTTTCCGGCTGCGCGCCGCCCCCCGGGAGCTTGTCCGCGACCGGATCGTTGTCATCGTCGACGATGTGATGACCACGGGCGCCACCGTCGAGGCTTGCGCGCGGGTGCTGAAAGCTGCGGGAACCCGCGAGGTCCGGGTGCTCTGCCTCGCCCGGGTTGTTCCCGGCGAGGGGGCAACTATATGATATGCAACCCTGTTTTTGAGGAGTACCGCCCATGGCGGAAGTGACGATCTATACGACCATGCTCTGCCCTTATTGCCACCGGGCGAAGGAACTGCTCGGCGAGAAGGGCGTGGCATTCAACGAGATCAATGTCGGCATGGACGCCGACAAGCGCAACGAGATGATCGAACGCGCCGGGGGCCGGACCTCCGTGCCGCAGATTTTTATCGACGGCACCCATGTCGGCGGCTGCGACGATCTCTATGCCCTCGACCGCGCGGGCAAGCTCGATCCGCTGCTCGCGGCCTGATCCATCATGTCCGCTTCCGACACCCGCCCGTTCAAAGCCGCCTGCGTGCAGCTGCGCGCCGGTCGCGATGTCGCGGCGAGCACGGAAATGGCGGTGAGGCTTGTCGCGCAGGCGGCCGACGAAGGCGCTGCCTTCGTGCTGACGCCGGAGAACACGTCGCTGATGGAGGCGGAGCGCGCGCTTCTCTTTGAGAAGACGCGGGCCGAAGACGACGACGCCGCGCTGGCGGCCCTGAGGTCCGTGGCACGCGAGAAGAAGATCTGGCTATCGATCGGCTCGCTGCCGATCAAGGTCGCGGAGGCGAAGCTCGCCAACCGATCCTTCCTCATTGCGCCGGATGGCGGGATCGCCGCGCGCTACGACAAGATCCACATGTTCGACGTCGACCTGGCCGGCGGCGAGAGCTATCGCGAGTCGAAGAATTTCGAAGCGGGGCATGAGGCCGTCGTCGCCGATCTGCCCTGGGGCCGGGTCGGCCTCACCGTCTGCTATGACCTTCGTTTCCCGCATCTCTATCGCGCGCTGGCCCATGCCGGTGCGCGCTTCCTCACCGTGCCCGCGGCCTTCACGCGCCAGACCGGCGAGGCGCATTGGCATGTTCTGCTGCGCGCCCGCGCCATCGAGAATGGCGCTTTCGTTTTCGCCGCGGCGCAGGGCGGCCGGCATGAGAACGGCCGCGAGACTTTCGGGCACAGCCTCATCGTCGCGCCCTGGGGCGAGGTGCTTGCCGAGGGCGGCACGGAACCGGGCGTCTTCATGGCCGAAATCGATCCGGCAAAGGTCGTGGAGGCGCGTGGTCGCGTACCGAGCCTTTTGCATGACAGGGATTTCGAGGTGTCCAAACCCTCGCTTGCGAGCGTGAAGGAAGCGTCATGATCCGCTACGCGCTTCTCTGCGAAAAGGAGCATGAGTTCGACGGCTGGTTCCGCTCGTCGTCGGTTTTCGACGAGCAGGTGAAGGCCGGCGAGGTCACATGCCCGGTCTGCGGCAGTGCCGATGTGCGCAAGGGCCTGATGGCGCCGAGCATTGCCGGCACGAAGAAGAACGACAGCATCGACGCGACGCAGGTCGCGCAGAAAATGATCGCGATGATGACCGCGCTCAGGAAACACGTCGAGGAGAATTGCGATTATGTCGGCGACCAGTTCGCCGAAACCGCGCGCCGCATTCACTATGGCGAGGAAGAGCATCGCGAGATATATGGCGAGGCGACGCTCGACGAAGCGCGCGAGTTGATCGAGGAGGGCGTCGAAGTTGCGCCGCTGCCGGTCGTGCCGCCGAGGCAGGCGAAC
>CAISYL010000022.1 GCA_903889655.1 uncultured Alphaproteobacteria bacterium
AGATGCCGAGAATGAGTCCGAAATCGCCGACGCGGTTGACGACGAAGGCCTTGATGGCCGCCGCGTTGGCAGACGGCTTCTGATACCAGAAGCCGATCAGCAGATAGGAGGCGAGGCCCACGCCTTCCCAGCCGAAGAAGAGTTGTACGAAATTATCCGCCGTCACCAGCGCCAGCATCGCGAAGGTAAAGAGCGAGAGATAGGCGAAGAAGCGCGGCTGGTGCGGATCGTGGCTCATGTAGCCGATCGAATAGATATGCACGAGCGCGGATACCGAAGTCACGACGACGAGCATCACGGCGGTCAGCGTATCGATCCTGAGGCGCCAGTCCGTCTCGAAGGCGCCGCTGTCGATCCAGGTCATGACCTGCACATGCTCGGTGACGCCGCCGAGGGCGACCGTCACGAAAGCCGCGATCGAAAGCGCCGCAGCAGCAACGAGTAGGCTCGAGGTGACGAGCTGCGCACCACGTACGCCGATCCAGCGGCCGAAGAGGCCCGCGATTAGAAAGCCGACTAGCGGCAGGAAGACAATGGCGGAGTACATGTCCCCTACCCCTTCATCAGATTGACGTCCTCAACCGCGATGGTGCCGCGGTTGCGGAAGTAGGTCACGAGAATGGCAAGACCGATCGCCGCTTCGGCGGCGGCGACGGTAAGCACGAAGAGCGCGAAGACCTGACCGGTCAGATCGTGCAGGAAGACGGAAAAGGCGACGAGGTTGACGTTGACCGCGAGCAGCATCAGCTCGATCGACATCAGGATGACGATCACGTTCTTCCGGTTAAGGAAGATGCCGAAGACGCCGATCGTGAAGAGGATCGCCGCGACGGTCAGATAATGTCCGAGCCCGATTTGCATGATCGTGAGTTCCGCTTCCTTAAATTCCCTGGCCCGGCTTGACGTCCTTGAGCTCGACGCCCTCATGCCGCTTGCGACCGACCTGATGCGCGATCACCTGGCGCTTGATGTCGACGCGGTGGCGCAGCGTCAGCACGATGGCGCCGATCATGGCGACGAGCAGGATCAGCCCCGCCGACTGGAACAGATAGACATACTGCGTATAGAGCACCTGCCCGAGCGCCCGCGTATTCGCGACATGCTCGGCAATGGGCGACGCCCCGGCGGCGGTTGCTTCGGGCGTGATGACCCAGGCGCCCGCAACGAGCAGCAATTCGATCAGCAGGATCAGTCCGACCAGCGCGCCGATGGGCAGGTATTGCAGGAAGCCCTGGCGCAGTTCCGAAAAGTCGATGTCGAGCATCATGACGACGAAGAGGAAGAGCACCGCGACCGCGCCGACATAGACGATGACGAGGATGAGCGCGATGAACTCCGCCCCCATCAGCACGAAGAGGCCGGCGGCGCTGAAGAAGGCGAGGATCAGGAACAGCACGGAGTGCACGGGGTTGCGCGCCGCGATCACCATGAAGCCCGCCGCCACGGCGATGGCCGCGAAGACGTAGAATGCGATGGCGGAAACAATCATCTGGACCCCTCGTCCCTCTATTCCTTGCGGGCGTGCCGCCCGGTCTTGTCTTCAGTTCGCGTTTTAGCGGTAGGGCGCATCGAGTGCGATGTTCTTCGCGATCTCGCGTTCCCAGCGGTCGCCATTCGCGAGCAGCCGGTCCTTGTCGTACATGAGCTCTTCGCGGGTCTCCACGGAGAACTCGAAATTCGGCCCTTCGACGATCGCATCGACCGGGCAGGCTTCCTGACAGAAGCCGCAATAGATGCACTTCGTCATGTCGATGTCGTAGCGCGTCGTGCGCCGCGTGCCGTCGTTGCGGCGCGGGCCAGCCTCGATGGTGATCGCCTGCGCCGGGCAGATCGCCTCGCAGAGCTTGCAGGCGATGCAACGCTCTTCGCCGTTCGGATAGCGGCGCAGCGCATGCTCGCCGCGAAAACGCGGAGAAAGCGGCCCCTTCTCGAAGGGATAGTTGATCGTCGCCTTGGGCTTGAAGAAGTAACGCATCGCGAGAAAGAAGCTCGTGACGAACTCCGTCAGGAAGAGCGACCGGGCGACCTGGTTGACCGAAGCCATGTGTCAGTCCTTTCCCATCAACCGTGATGCGGCACGAGGCCGAAGCCGACGAGCACGCCCGCCGTCAGCACGACCCAGAACAGCGAGAACGGTAGGAACACCTTCCAGCCGAGGCGCATCAGCTGGTCGTAGCGATAGCGCGGCACGAAGGCCTTCACCATCGCGAACATGAAGAAGACCATGCAGAGCTTGAGCAGGAACCAGACGATCCCCGGCACCCATGTGAAGGGCACGATATTCACCGGGGGCAACCATCCGCCGAAGAACAGGATCGTCGTCATCGCGCACATCAGAATGATCGACACATATTCGCCGAGCATGAACATCATGTAGGGCGACGAGGAATATTCGACCATGAAGCCGGCGACGAGTTCGGATTCCGCTTCGACGAGATCGAAGGGCGGACGATTGGTTTCCGCCAGCGCCGAGATGAAGAAGATCACCAGCATCGGCAGATGCGGCAGCCAGAACCAGTTGAAAAGCCCGTAATGGCCGGACTGCGCATGCACGATGTCCGAAAGATTGAGCGAGCCCGCCGTCATCAGCACGGTGATGAGCACGAAGCCGATCGACACCTCATAGGAAACCATCTGCGCCGCCGAACGCAGCGCCGACAGGAACGGATATTTCGAGTTCGACGCCCATCCGGCCATGATCACGCCGTAAACACCGAGCGACGAGATCGCGAGGATGTAGAGAACGCCGATATTGATGTTCGAGACGACCCAGCCGTCCGCCAGCGGCACGACGGCCCAGGCGGACAGGGCCAGCGTCACGGTGACGAGCGGCGCCAGCAGGAACACGCCCTTATTCGCGCTCGACGGAATGATGACTTCCTTGAAGACGAACTTCAGGAGGTCGGCGAAGGACTGGAACAGGCCAAAGGCACCGACGACGTTCGGACCGCGACGCAGCTGCACCGCCGCCCAGATCTTGCGGTCGGCGAGCAGGATATAGGCCGTGAACAGCAGCAGCGCGATCAGCAGCCCGAGGCTCTGCGCGACGATGATCGCGAACGGGATGCCGTAGGTGGTCAGAATGTCAGCCATGCGCCCCTCACTCCGCCGCTTGAACGCGCTTGGTCGTCGCGACCTGCGCCGAGCATTCGGCCATGACCTTGCTCGCCCTTGCGATCGGGTTCGTCAGATAGAAATCCTTCACCGGCGTTTCGAACGCCGCCGCGTCGAGTTCGCCGGCCGGCAGATCCGGCAGCGCCCCCGCCGCCACGATCATGTCGATCTCGGCAAAATGCGGCGCCTCGGCGGCGATGGCCTCGCGAAGCTGTTCGATCTTGTCGTAAGGCAGCGTCACGCCGAGCGCATCGGACAGCGCCCGCAGGATCGCCCAGTCCTCGCGGGCATCGCCCGGCGGGAAGGCGGCGCGCTGCCCGCGCTGCACGCGACCTTCGGTGCTGACGTAGAGGCCGCTCTTTTCGGTATAGGCGGCGCCCGGCAGGATCACGTCGGCGCGATGCGCGCCGGCATCGCCATGCGTGCCCTGATAGATCACGAAAGCCGAACCGAGACGGTCCATGTCGATCTCGTCGGCGCCAAGCAGATAGACGACGTCGATCTCGCCCTTCGAGGCGCCCTCGACGATGCCCGCCACATCGCGCCCGCTCGCTCCCGGCACGAGACCGAGATCGAGACCGCCGACGCGCGAAGCCGCCGTGTGCAGCATGTTGAATTCGGCGCCCGTCGCCTTGGCGAGCGCGACCGTCGCCGCGAGAATGGCTGCGCCGTCCTTCCGCGCCACTGCGCCTTCGCCGAGGATGATGATCGCCTTTTTCGCCGCCTTCAGCGCTTCGGCAAAGCCTGCACCGCCCGCGAGTTCCTTCAGCGTCTGCGTACCGGCGCCGAGATGCTCGTAGGGATATGTCATGTCGTGGCGCGGGCCGATCACACCGACCTTGAGCCCACCCATGCGATAGCGCTTGCGGATGCGCGCATTGAGCACCGGCGCTTCGCGGCGCGGATCGGCGCCGATGATGAGGATCGCATCCGCCTGCTCGATACCGGCAATCGTCGTATTGAAGAGATAGGTGGAACGCTCGCCGCCCTGCTTCGCGCCGTCCTGACGGCAATCGATATTGGCCGAGCCGAGTTTGCCCCAGAGATCCTTCAGCGCCTTCATCTCTTCGGCGGCCGCGAGATCGCCGACGATCGCGCCGATGCGCTCGCCCTTCGCGCCCTTGAGCTTCGCGGCGATGGCGGCGAATGCCTCGCCCCATGATGCTTCGCGGAGCTTGCCGTTCTCGCGGATGTAAGGCCGGTCGAGACGCTGCGTCTTGAGCCCGTCCCAGACGAACCGCGTCTTGTCCGAAATCCACTCCTCGTTCACGTCCTCGTTGAGGCGCGGCAGGATGCGCATCACTTCCGAGCCGCGCGTGTCGACGCGGATATTCGAGCCGACCGCATCCATCACGTCGACGCTCTCGGTCTTGCGCAATTCCCATGGCCGCGCCGTGAAGGCGAAGGGCCTGAAGGTCAGCGCGCCGACCGGACAGAGATCGACCACATTGGCCGAAAGCTCCGACGTCAATGTGTGCTCAAGATAGGTCGTGATCTCCATGTCCTCGCCGCGGCCGATGGCGCCGATTTCCGGCGTACCGGCCACTTCGGTCGCGAAGCGGATGCAGCGCGTGCACTGGATGCAGCGCGTCATCACGGTCTTGACCAGCGGGCCCATATATTTCTCTTCGACGGCGCGCTTGTTCTCGCGATAGCGCGAACCGTCGGTGCCATAGCCCATGGCCTGGTCCTGCAGGTCGCACTCGCCACCCTGGTCGCAGATCGGACAATCGAGCGGATGGTTGATCAGCAGGAATTCCATCACGCCTTCGCGCGCGCGCTTCACCTGTTCCGTCGTCGTGCGGACGATGGCACCGTCCGCCGCCGGCATGGCGCAACTCGCCACCGGCTTCGGCGACTTCTCGACCTCGACGAGACACATCCGGCAATTGCCGGCGATGGACAGCCGCTCGTGATAGCAGAAACGCGGAATTTCCACGCCGGCCGCTTCGCAGGCCTGCAACAGCGTTGCGCCCGCTTCGACCTCGACCTCGATGCCGTCGACTGTAACCTTGGGCATGCCCTACTCCGCCGCCACTTGAGCGTGGCCACCCTGATGGGAGACGATCCGCTCTTCAACCACATGCCGGAAATGGCGCATCAATCCCTGGATCGGCCAGGCCGCCGCGTCGCCAAGCGCGCAGATCGTATGGCCTTCGACGCGCTTCGTGACGTCGAGCAGCATGTCGATCTCCGCGATCGTTGCCTCGCCCGACGCCATGTGCTCCATCATGCGCCACATCCAGCCCGTGCCCTCGCGGCAGGGCGTGCACTGGCCGCAGCTCTCATGCTTGTAGAAAGCCGAGATGCGCGCGATCGCCTTGATGAGATCCGTCGATTTGTCCATCACGATGACCGCTGCCGTTCCAAGACCCGTTTGCGCGGCCTTCAGCGAGTCGAAATCCATCAGGATATCGTCGCAGACCGCTTTCGGGATCATAGGGACCGAGGAGCCGCCGGGGATAACTGCGAGAAGATTGTCCCAGCCGCCGCGCACGCCGCCGGCATGCTTGTCGATGAGTTCGCGGAGAGATATCCCCATCTCCTCCTCGACATTGCAGGGCCGGTTCACATGCCCCGAAATCGAGAAAATCTTTGTCCCCGTATTGTTGGGGCGGCCGAGCCCCGCAAACCAGTCCGCGCCGCGGCGCAGGATGGTCGGCGCCACCGCGATGGACTCGACGTTGTTGACCGTCGTCGGCGCGCCGTAGAGGCCCATATTCGCCGGGAATGGCGGCTTCAACCGCGGCATGCCCTTCTTACCTTCGAGGCTTTCGAGAAGCGCCGTCTCTTCGCCGCAGATATAGGCGCCGGCGCCGTGATGGACATAAAGATCGAAATCCCAGCCCGATCCCGCCGCGTTCTTTCCGAGAAGACCCGCCGCATAGGCTTCGTCGACGGCCGCCTGCAGCGCCTCGCGCTCGCGGATGAATTCACCGCGCACGTAGATGTAGCAGACATGCGCGCCCATCGCGAAGCTCGCGATCAGGCAACCCTCGATCAGCTTCTGCGGATCGTGGCGCATGATCTCGCGGTCTTTGCAGGTGCCGGGCTCGGACTCGTCGGCATTGACGACGAGATAATGCGGACGCCCCCCGGAATCCTTCGGCATGAAGGACCATTTGAGACCGGTCGGAAAGCCCGCGCCGCCGCGGCCGCGCAGGCCCGACTTCTTCATCTCGTCGATGATCCAGTCGCGGCCCTTCGCGATGATCGCCGCCGTGCCGTCCCAGTCGCCGCGCTTGCGCGCGCCCGAGAGGCCTTTTTCGCCGAGGCCGTAGAGATTGGTGAAGATGCGATCCTTGTCCTCAAGCATCACTTGCTCTCCCCGCTGGAGGTCGGGATCGACGTCAGGCTCGTCAGCGGACCGAGCGGTTCCGACGAATGCCGGCCATTCTGCGGTCCGGGTGTCATCTCGCGGCCGGCGCGCAGCCCATCGAGAACCTTCTCGAAGCGAGCGATGTCCAGATCCTCGTAAAAGTCGTCATTGATCTGAACCATCGGCGCATTGGCGCAGGCGCCCAGACACTCGACCTCGAGCCAGGAGAACTTGCCATCCGCGCTCACCTGCCCCTCGGGACCGATATGCTTGCGGCAGACTTCTTTCAGCTCGTCGGCACCGCGCAGCCAGCAGGGCGTCGTGCCGCAGAGCTGCACGAAATGCTCACCGACCGGTTGCAGGTTGAACATCGTGTAGAAAGTCGCGACCTCGAGCGCGCGGATGTAGTCCATGCCGAGTAGATCGGCGACATAGCGGATCGCCGGCTCGGGCAGCCAGCCGCCGGCCTGCTTCTGCGCGCGCCAGAAGAGCGGAATGATCGCCGAGGCCTGACGGCCCATCGGATATTTCGCGATCTGCCCGTTCGCCCATTCGGCGTTTTCAGGCGTGAACTCGAAGCTATCGGGCTGGTTCGCAGCCAAACGCCGCACGCTCATCGATCCACCTCGCCGAACACGATGTCGAGCGAGCCCAGCACCGCGGAAACATCCGCGAGCATGTGGCCGCGACAGAGAAAATCCATGGCCTGAAGATGCGCAAAGCCCGGCGCGCGGATCTTGCACTTGTAAGGCCGGTTGGTGCCGTCGGAGACGAGATAGACGCCAAACTCGCCCTTCGGCGCTTCGACGGCGGCATAAACCTCTCCGGCGGGAACGTGATAGCCCTCGGTATAGAGCTTGAAGTGATGGATCAGCGCTTCCATCGAGCGCTTCATCTCGCCGCGCGACGGCGGGAACATCTTGCCATCGTCCGTATGCACCGGACCTTCGGGCATCTTCTCGATCGCCTGCTTGATGATCCTGAGCGACTGGCGCATCTCGTCCATGCGCACGAGATAGCGGTCGTAGCAGTCGCCGTTCTTGCCGATCGGAATGTCGAAATCGAGTTCGGAATAGACTTCATAGGGCTGCGAGCGGCGAAGGTCCCAGGCCATGCCCGACCCGCGCACCATCACACCCGAGAAACCCCACGCCAGCGCGTCTTCCTTCGACACGATGCCGATGTCGGCGTTGCGCTGCATGAAGATGCGGTTACCGGTGAGCAGCGTCTCGAGATCGTCGAGCACCTTCTCGCACGGATCGCAGAAATCGTAGATGTCCTGCACCAGCTTCGGCGGCAGGTCCTGATGCACGCCGCCCGGCCGGAAATAGGCCGCATGCATGCGGGCGCCCGACGCGCGCTCGTAGAAGATCATCAGCTTCTCGCGTTCCTCGAAGCCCCAGAGCGGCGGCGTCAGCGCGCCGACATCCATGGCCTGCGTGGTCACGTTGAGGAGATGCGAAAGAAGACGACCGATCTCGGAATAGATGACGCGAATGAAACTGCCGCGGCGCGGCACTTCGATGCCGAGAAGCTTTTCGACGGCCAGCGAATAGGCATGCTCCTGGTTCATTGGCGCGACGTAGTCGAGCCGGTCGAAATAGGGCAGCGCCTGCAGATAGGTCTTGTACTCGATCAGCTTCTCGGTGCCGCGATGCAGAAGCCCGATATGCGGATCGACGCGTTCGACGATCTCGCCCTCGAGTTCCAGCACGAGGCGCAACACGCCATGCGCGGCCGGATGCTGCGGTCCGAAATTGAGGCTGAAATTACGGAGTTGCTGTTCGGTCATGGCTTCGGCCCCGCCTTCTCGTCACCGGGCAGGACATAATCGCCGGCGCCTTCCCACGGGCTGAGGAAGTCGAAGCTGCGGAATTCCTGCACGAGCTTCACCGGCTCGTAGACGACTCGTTTCTGGTCGTCGTCATAGCGCACCTCGACATAGCCCGTCAGCGGGAAATCCTTGCGGAGCGGATAACCGGCGAAGCCGTAGTCGGTGAGGATGCGGCGAAGATCGGGATGGTCGAGGAACATCACGCCATACATGTCGAAGGCTTCGCGCTCGAACCAGTCCGACGCGCGATAGACGCCGACCGAACTCGGCACCGGCGTCTCCTCGTCGGTCTCGACCCGGATGCGGATGCGCTGGTTCTTCTGCATCGACAGCAGGTGGTAGACGACGTCGAAGCGCCGTTCGCGCTGCGGATAGTCGACCGCCGTAATGTCGATCAGCGTTGTGAACTGGCATGCCGGATCGTCGCGCAGAAAGGTGAGCACCGCGACGATCTGCGCGGCTTGCGCAGTCACGTTGAGCTCACCATATGCGATACCGGCGTCAATGACCGCACCCGCGAGTTTCGCGCGGATGTGATCGCCGAGGTCTGTCAGACTTCCATCCATCGAAGCAGTCTCGAAACTCGTGAACGACCGACGCCCTTGGTTTGAGCGGGAGCGCGGGTCGCCCGGTTCACGAAAATCACCGGTCTATCGTTCCTGTCCGGCGAATTTTCTTCTGGAGCGCGAGGATGCCGTAAAGCAGCGCCTCGGCGGTGGGAGGGCATCCGGGAACGTAGATGTCGATCGGAACGATCCGGTCGCAGCCGCGCACTACGGAGTAGGAATAGTGATAATAGCCGCCGCCATTCGCGCATGACCCCATCGAGATCACATAGCGTGGCTCCGGCATCTGGTCGTAAACCTTGCGGAGCGCGGGCGCCATCTTGTTCGTGAGCGTGCCGGCGACGATCATCACATCCGACTGGCGCGGGGAGGCTCGGGGCGCGAACCCGAATCGCTCGCTGTCGTAGCGCGGCATCGAGGTCTGCATCATCTCGACGGCGCAGCAGGCAAGACCGAAGGTCATCCACATCAGCGATCCGGTGCGCGACCAGTTGATGAGGTCGTCGACCGTCGTCAGCACGAAACCCTTGTCGGCCAGCTGGTCCGACATCTGCTTGAAGATCGGATCGTTGATCGACGGAACGTCGCCACCCTTCGAGACATCGGTACCGCCGCGCGGCGTGTTCGCCGCAACGGCCAGATCTTCGAGCGTCTCGGCGCGCATGCCGACCGTGCCGGGTTCCGTTCCTACTCCCATTCGAGAGCTCCCCTCTTCCACTCATAGGTGAAGCCGATGGTGAGGACGCCAAGGAAGACGATCATCGACCAGAAGCCGAACATACCGACATCTCCAAGCGCGACCGCCCAGGGAAACAGGAAGGCGACTTCGAGATCGAAGATGATGAACAGGATGGCGACGAGATAATATTTGACGTCGAACTTCATGCGGGCGTCGTCGAAAGCGTCGAATCCGCATTCATAGGCGGAGAGCTTTTCGGAGTCTGGCTTGCTCGGCGCGATCAGAAACGGCGCAACGAGCAGCGCGAGACCGAGCACAAGCGATATGCCCATGAAGATCAGAATGGGCAGGTACTCGCGAAGCAGGTCTTCCATGGATTGTCCTCACAAGTCGCCGGGTTCAGCCCCAGAAGCCATCAACAAGCTGCGCCCCCGCCGACTCGTTTGATGCTGAACACCGGTCGAAATCCGCGCGCAGTATATCCCTCGCATCCGCAGAATCAAACACCGCGTTGACCATGTTCAACGTGAAAAAACCGTTATGCGGATTGATGTTGCGGGAAACCAAGCGCAGTGCAGCAACCGCACCGCAATGCAGCAGCGCGGGCGTCGTCTGGCGTCCGTTTCAGCGAATTGAGTGGCGGGAGTGACGGGACTCGAACCCGCGGCCTCCGGCGTGACAGGCCGGCGCTCTAACCAACTGAGCTACACCCCCGACGCAGGCGGTGAACCGCCCGGAAAGAGTGGGCGGTTGGTACGTCAAGGCCCCGCCCCTGTCAAGGAAGGTTTGTCGGAAATCGGCCAGCTGCGCCGATGCCCTCTCGCTTCGACTGCGTTCGGCGCAGGTTTCCTGAATCGTGACAGGCTGGTGGGCGGTGAGAGACTCGAACTCCCGACATCCTCGGTGTAAACGAGGCGCTCTACCAACTGAGCTAACCGCCCTGCCCCGACCTTCGGCCCGGCATCGGTTTGTCCTATCGGATGGGTCCGGCCATTTCAATCCCCGTCGCTCGATAGCCTCTCCGCCACATTGCATTCCGCTTGCGGAGGCATGATGTTGGAGGCCTGTCGCCGCCGCCTGCGCGGCGCGTCCCATGCCGCCCTTCTGGTGCCCAATTGAGCCGGACTCTCGCTCCCGTCTTCTCGCTGCTTCTGGCTACGTCGATCCTCCTCATCGGCAACGGGCTTCAGGGCACACTGATTCCGATCCGCGCCGACATCGAACATTTCGCGACCACGACAGTCGGCCTCATCGGCAGCGTCTATTTCGCGGGCTTCATGGCCGGCTGCGTCCTCGGCCCCTTCATCGTCCGCCGTGCGGGCCATATCCGCAGCTTCGCCGCACTCGGCGCGCTGGCCGCTGTCGCGCCGCTGATTCACGCGCTGGTCATCCACCCCGTTGCCTGGGCCCTCATGCGCGGCCTGACGGGCTTCTGCTTCGCCGGCCTCTATATGGTGATCGAGAGCTGGATCAACGAACGCGCGACCAACGAAACGCGGGGCCGCCTTTTTGCGGTCTATCTGGTCGTCAACTTCGTTTCGCTGACGCTCGGCCAGTTGATGCTCAACACGGCGAACCCCGCCGGCTTCACGCTCTTTGCGGTCTGCTCGATCCTGACGTCACTGGCTCTGGTGCCGATTTCGATGACGACATCTGTCCAGCCGGCGCCCATCGCCTCGACGCGCATCTATATCGGGCGGCTCTACGCCGTCTCTCCCGTGGGCCTGATGGGAAGCCTCGTTGTCGGCCTCACCAACGCACCTTTCTGGACGCTCGGACCCGTCTTCGCGCATGACAGCGGCCTCGATGTCTTCGGCGTCTCGCTTTTCATGACGGCGGCCATTCTCGGCGGCGCCGTGGCGCAAGTGCCCATCGGCCGCTTCTCCGACCGCATGGATCGCCGGCGCATCATCCTCGGCATCAGCCTGGGCTCGGCCCTGGGCGAGATTGGCCTCATCGCGGCCCGCGGGCTCGGCGTCGAGTGGGTCTTGCTGCTCGCTGGCTTTCTCTTCGGCTGCTTTGCGCTGACGCTCTATTCCGTCTGCGTCGCCCATACGAACGATCACTCGGGCAAGGAGAGCTTCGTCAGCATTTCGAGCGGGTTGCTGCTCGCCTATGCGGTCGGCGCGGTGATCGGCCCCTTCGCGGCGTCGATCGGCACCGAGCGCTGGGGCATGTCGTTCATCTTCATGTTCTCGGCAACGATCCATCTCGTCTTCGCCGGCTTCACGGCTTTGCGCATGACCGCGACCGCGCCGCTGACCAATGCGGAGCGCGGCGACTTCGTCGCCATGCCCTTCCCGCCGACGGACCCCGCGCCGCCCGAACTCGATCCGCGCTCCGTCGCCCCTGCCGACGGCGCAGCGGACGAAACCGGCCGCCAGATTTCCTGATGCGAAAATGAAAGAGGCCGGCCGCCACGACAGGCGACCGGCCTCGAAACTCGCGACCCTGCTCGATCGAAATCGATCAGGTGTTGACGGCGTCCTTCAAACCCTTGCCCGCCTTGAACTTCGGCTGCTTGGAGGCCGGGATCTTGATGGTTTCGCCGGTGCGCGGATTGCGACCTTCGGTGGCGGCGCGGTTCGAGACCGTGAAGGTTCCGAAGCCGACCAGGCGCACTTCGTCGCCCTTCTTCAGCGCGTCGGTAATCGTGTCGAACACATAGTCGACGGCCTTGGTCGCATCGGCCCTGGATAGACCGGTCCGGTCCGCCACTTCTGCAATGAGATCGTTTTTATTCACGTCAGGCCCCTCTGGATGCGGTCGCGGGGAATTGGTCCTTCGCGACATTAACGAC
>CAISYL010000023.1 GCA_903889655.1 uncultured Alphaproteobacteria bacterium
GAATTCCTCGATCATCTTCCTGCAGAAGGCGGGCAGGTCAACCGGCTTACGGCTGGTGACGAGACCGTTGTCGACGACGACTTCCTGATCTACCCAATCGGCGCCGGCGTTTTTCAGGTCTGTCTTCAGCGACGGCCATGAGGTGACTTTTCGTCCCTTGACGCCACCGGCCTCGATCAGCGTCCACGGCCCATGACAGATCGCGGCGATCGGCTTCTTCTCCTGCACGAAGCTTTTTACGAAGTTGACAGCGCGTTGGTCGGTGCGCAGGAAATCGGGATTTGCGACGCCGCCGGGCAGCACGAGGGCGGCATAATCGCCGGGCTTCGCTTCGTCCAGCGTCCTGTCGACCTTCACCTTGCTGCCTTTCTCCTGATGGTTCATGCCTTGAATCTCGCCGCCCCTGGGCGCGACGATCTCGACCGTCGCACCGGCATCGATCAGCGCGCGCTGCGGCTCGGTCAGCTCGACCTGCTCGAAACCGTCGGTCGCCACGATCGCGATGCGCTTGCCTTGCAGTTTGGTTGCCATGATCGGAATTCCTTCCTGGATGAATGTTCTCGGCCGCCGCGGTCGGTCAATCTTGATGAGCGCAGCGGCGCCCGGCAGCGGACTATGCTCGTTGCCTGCTGGTCGAACGTCGTGCGTGGAAGGCCGTTCCAGATCGATGGCGGATTCACCGCGCCGAAACGCAAGTTATCTCGCGCGTCCGGAAGAGAGATCGCCATAACGTCGGTCTCCGACGGCCGCGCTTTGCAAAGAAGGATATGCGAGGGATAGCCTTTCGGTCGCATCACGGCGCGGGGAGGCGCTTTGCATGGCATTGCTGGACGAAACGATCGAGAAATTGCGCGGCACCGATCCGCCGGTCGAAGTCGATCTGGACGTCGGTCTCAAAGCCGACGTCCTGCAGCAAATTCACGCGTATTGGGTTTCGAAATGCGGTGCGGGCACGATGCCGGACCGGCTGGATATCGACCCGCACGAGATGGGGCGGCTTCTCCCCTTTGTGTCGCTCTTCGAGGTGAGCCGCACCGCGGACGGCATCGAGCTTTTCCCCCGGCTGGCCGGGCAGGAGATGGAACGGGTCATGGGGCCGATCCATCTGCGGCCGCTGGATCAGACGCTGGCGCCGCATATCGTCGAACGCTGGAAGAACATTGCCGCCATCGTCGTCGAGATCAGGAAGCCGATCCGCACGGTCGGCGTCGTGCACCATCGCGAGAAGCATTACATCCGTTCCGAAGTCTATGCAGCGCCCTTGACCCATGGCGGCCCGGATGTCGGCATGATCCTCGTCGGCACCGTATTCACCATGTCGATGGATTGAGCGCCGGCGGAAATTTCCGCGCAAAAGCGCTTACACTTTCTGCCCTTGCCCTTTACTCTCCCCGCAGAAAGCCGAATGGCGACGAGCCCAATGGGGAGGGATCATGGACAAGCCAGCCGCGAATGCGCCGAAGGAGGCGACGGAAGCAACCTGCCACGCGCACGCACATCTTCGCGCCACCTTGCCGCAAGAGACGGGCGAGGATTTCGAGCTTGCCCGGCGCGGCTTCATCGACACGATTCCGGACGCGAAGTCGCTGAACGAGGCGGGCTTTCCAGTCTGGGACATGTCGACCTTCGCCTTCGTGAAGGAAGGGAGCGAAGCCCCCGGCAGCGTCAATCCGAGCCTCTGGCGGCAGGCGCAACTGAATTCGATCCACGGTCTCTTCAAGGTCACGGACGGCATCTATCAGGTTCGCAATTTCGATCTCTCGAACATCACCTTCATCGAGGGCAAGACCGGCATCATCGTCATCGATCCGCTGATCTCGTCGGAGACGGCGCGTGCCTCGCTGGCGCTCTATCGCAAGCATCGCGGCGACATGCCGGTCAAGGCGGTCATCTATACCCATTCCCATGTCGACCATTATGGCGGCGTGAAGGGAGTATTGACGGAGGAGGATCTGGCGCGCGGCGATGTCCGCATCATTGCGCCGGAAGGTTTCCTCGAAGAAGCCGTCAGCGAGAACGTGCTCGCCGGCAATGCGATGGGCCGCCGCGCGACCTATATGTATGGCGCGCTTCTGCCGCGCGGGCCGAAGGGCCATGTCGATGCCGGGCTCGGCAAGACGGTCTCGCTCGGCCAGGTGAGCCTCGTGCCGCCGAACGAGCTCATCAAGGAAACGGGAACGAAGCTCACCGTCGACGGCGTCGAGATCGTATTCCAGATGACGCCCGACACCGAGGCGCCGGCGGAAATGAACTTCTTCTTTCCGCAGATGAAGGCGCTCTGCATGGCGGAGAACTGCTCCTGCCACATGCACAACATCTACACGCCGCGCGGCGCCCAGGTGCGCGACGCGAAATCCTGGAGCTATTACATCAACGAGGCGATCGATCTCTTCGGGGCGGATACCGACGTGTTCTTTGCGAGCCACCACTGGCCGCGTTGGGGTCGCGACGTCGTCACGACCTTCCTCGAAAAGCAGCGTGACATGTACAAATTTGTGCATGACCAGACGCTTCGCCTCGCCAATCACGGGCTGACGCCGCTCGAGATCGCCGAGGAAATCGCGCTGCCGCC
>CAISYL010000024.1 GCA_903889655.1 uncultured Alphaproteobacteria bacterium
AGACGACATGACCCTGCCCGCCCGGATGCCCGACCGGATGAAAGCCATCGCCATCACAAAACCCGGCGGTCCGGAGGTGCTGGAGCTCCACGAGATCGCCCGGCCGGAGCCCGGCCATGGCGAAATCCTGATCCGGGTCGAGGCAGCGGGGGTCAATCGTCCCGATACGATCCAGCGCATGGGCTTTTACGCGCCGCCGCCGGGCGCGCCCGAAACTCCGGGCCTCGAGGTCGCAGGCGAGGTGGTCGCCACAGGGCCGGGGGTCACGCTGTGGAAGGCCGGAGAGCGGGTCTGCGCGCTGCTGGGCGGCGGCGGGTATGCCGAATATGCGACCGTCCATGAGACCCACGCCCTGCCGGTTCCCAAGGGCTTCAGCCTGATCGAGGCGGCGGCGCTCCCCGAGACGTTCTTCACGGTCTGGACCAATGTCTTTGAGCGCGGCGCGCTCAAGGCCGGCGAGACCTTTCTCGTCCATGGCGGCACCAGCGGCATCGGCACGACGGCGATCCAGCTCGCCCGCATTTTCGGCGCCCGGGTCTTTACGACCGCCGGTTCGGCCGACAAATGCGCCGCCTGCCTGCAACTGGGGGCAGAGGCCGCAATCAACTACCGTGAGCAGGATTTCGTCGCCGAGGTCAAGAAACTGACCGGCGGCCGCGGTGTCGACGTCATTCTCGACATGGTGGGAGGCGACTATATCGCCCGGAACATTCAGTCGGCGGCTCAGGACGGGCGCATCGTCTCGATCGCCTTCCTCAACGGCTCGGTGGCCGAGATCAATTTCATGCCCGTCATGCTGAAGCGGTTGACGCTGACCGGCTCGACGCTGCGGCCCCGGAGCATCGAGGAAAAGGCGGCGCTCGCCCGGGCGCTTCGCGAGAAGGTCTGGCCGCTTCTCGATGCGGGCCGCGTCCGGCCGCGGATCGACGCCACCTTCCCGCTCGCCGAGGCCGCCAAGGCCCACGAGCTTA
This sequence comes from uncultured Alphaproteobacteria bacterium, assembly GCA_903889655.1. GTDB lineage: Bacteria > Pseudomonadota > Alphaproteobacteria > Parvibaculales > Parvibaculaceae > Parvibaculum. The sequence continues at coordinate 972 of CAISYL010000024.1, forward strand.
TGGAAAAAAGCAGCCACATCGGGAAGATCATGCTGACCATTTGACCCGGCGTCAGCAAAAGGCGGCCGTCCCCCTGTCATGAGCCTTTCATTGGGGGGCTTTTCACCCTATATAACGGCCATCACCCGCTCATTCCGAGGAAGAGGAAAGGGTTCATCCGGTTTAAAGCCCGGGTGGATCAGAGGAACAGACATGATTCAGCCCCTCATGCCCAAGGCGACGGCCGTCTGGCTCGTCGAGAACACATCGCTCACCTTCGACCAGATCGCCGATTTCTGCGGTCTGCACGTGCTCGAGGTGAAGGGCATTGCCGATGGCGACGTGGCGCAGGGTATCAAAGGCATGGACCCGGTCGCCTCCGGCCAGCTGTCGCGCGCCGAGATCGAGCGCTGCCAGGCCAACCCGGCGACGCGCCTGATGACCGCCGAGAGCAAGTACAAGGTGCCGCCGGTCCAGCCGCGCAAGGGGCCGCGCTATACGCCCGTGTCGCGCCGTCAGGATCGTCCGGACGCCATCGCCTGGCTGCTGCGCAACCATCCGGAACTGACCGACGCCCAGATCGCCAAGATGGTCGGGACGACCAAGCCGACGATCCAGTCGATCCGTGACCGGACGCATTGGAACTCGGCGAACATCAAGCCGGTCGATCCCGTGACGCTCGGCCTTTCGACCCAGATCGAACTCGACGACGCGGTGCAGAAGGCCGCGCGCAAGGTCGAACGCGAGCGCCGCAAGGCCGCGAAGGCCGCCGGCGGCACCGAGACGCTGCTCCCCGCCGCCGAAACCATCGCGCCCGCGCCGCAGCACGCGACCATCGCTGCGCCCGAGCGCGACGAGGAAAAGGAAGAGCGCAAGAGCTACGACGCCGACAGCGTCTTCGCCAAGCTCAAGGTCGTGAAGATCGAGGAGGACGACGAGGAGTAAATCTTTCGTCGTTGCTCATATGTTTTGAAATGGCCGGGCTTTGTCCCGGCCATTTTTGTTTCATCCGGCGCATCAAGACAGGCCCTCACCCAACCCTCTCCCGGAGGGAGGGGGCTCAGAAAGGAACCCGTCTTTTCAAGCCCCTCGCCCGCTTGCGGGAGAGGGAGGGGCCCGCCGCCATCAGGCGGCGGGAGGGTGAGGGTCTTCACGCAGAGCGGTGAGGATCAACGTCAGCACACCATCCGTATTCGCCAGCATATCGTTGTTCCAGAAGCGCATGACGCGATAGCCCTGCGTTTCCAGATAGGCGGTGCGTCGCGCATCTGCTTGCGCTCTCTCGTCATGTTGGCCGCCATCCAGCTCAATGACGAGCATTCGTTCCATGCAGAGGAAGTCAACGATGTAGGGCCCAATGGGCACCTGTCGTCGAAATTTGAATCCGAAGAATGTGCGATTGCGCAGGCGCGACCAGAGTCGCCGTTCGGCGTCGGTCTGATTGGCACGCAGGGTGCGCGCGCGCCGAATATTGCGCCCGGTCATCGGAAAGGCCCTCACCCAACCCTCTCCCGGAGGGAGAGGGCTAGAATAGATCGGTTGGCGGAACATCCTCCAGCCCCTCGCCCGCTTGCGGGAGGGTGAGGGTCTTCCCGCACCCCGTCTTTGCGTAGCCCGCGCCGCCCAGCGCTTCGCCGATTTCGTTGAGGATCATCGGGTCGTCGATGGTGGCGGGCGTGGTCCAGGCTTCGCCGTCGGCGATCTTGCGCATGGTGCCGCGCAGGATTTTTCCCGAGCGGGTTTTCGGCAGGCGCTGGACGACGATGGCGGTCCGGAAGGAAGCGACGGGACCGATCTTCTCGCGGATCAATGCGACCGCTTCCTTCTCGATATCCGCAGCCGGGCGATTGACGCCCTTGTTGATGACGAGGAAGCCTACAGGTACCTGCCCCTTCAGCTGATCGGCGACGCCGATGACGGCGCATTCGGCAACGTCGGGATGGCCGGCCAGCACTTCCTCCATGCCGCCGGTCGAGAGGCGGTGGCCGGCGACGTTGATGATGTCATCGGTGCGGCTCATCACATAGAGGTAGCCGTCCTCGTCGAGATAACCCGCATCCGCCGTCTTGTAGTAGCCCGGATAGTCGGCGAGATAGGAAGAGCGGAAGCCTTCATCGTTCTGCCAGAGCGTCGGCAGACAGCCCGGCGGGAGCGGCAGCTTCACGACGATGGCGCCGGTCGTATTGGCCGGAAGCTCCTTTGCCGCCTCGTCGACGACATGAATTTCATAACCAGGCATCGCGACGGTGGGCGAACCATATTTGACCGGCAGGTGCTCGATGCCCATCGGATTCGCGACCATCGGATAGCCGGTCTCCGTCTGCCACCAATGGTCGATGACGGGGACGCCCAGCGCACGTTCCGCCCACTGAATGGTATCGGGATCGCCTCGTTCGCCGGCGAGGAAGAGCATCTCGAATTTCGAGAGGTCGTAGTTTTTCACCAGCTCGGCCTTCGGGTCTTCCTTCTTGATGGCGCGGAAGGCCGTCGGCGCGGTGAAGAGTGCCTTCACGCCATGGTCCGCGATGACGCGCCAGAAGGTTCCCGCATCCGGTGTGCCGACCGGCTTTCCTTCGAAGAGGATCGTCGTGCAGCCGTGCAAGAGCGGGCCATAGACAATGTAGGAGTGGCCGACGACCCAGCCGACATCGGAGGCCGCCCAGAAGACGTCGCCCGGATCGACGCCGTAGACGTTCTTCATGGTCCATTTCAGCGCGACCATGTGGCCGCCATTGTCGCGCACCACGCCCTTGGGCTTGCCGGTCGTGCCGGATGTATAGAGCACGTAGAGCGGATCGGTGGCGGCGACGGGCACGCAGGCGGGCGCGGCGCCGGCGGCGCGCGCCTTGTCCATCTCTTCCTTCCAGTCGAAGTCGCGGCCGGCGATGAGCTTCGCCTCGGCCTCGGCCCGCTGGAAGATGACGGTCGCAGAAGGCTTATGCGACGCGATGTCGATCGCCTGATCGAGGAGTGGCTTGTAGGCGATGACGCGGCCGGGTTCGAGGCCGCAAGAGGCCGAGACGATGAGCTTCGGTTTCGCGTCGTCGATGCGGGTCGCGAGCTCCTTGGCCGCGAAGCCACCGAAGACGACGGAATGGATCGCGCCGAGCCGCGCGCAGGCGAGCATGGCGACGACGGCCTGCGGAACCATCGGCATATAGACGATGACGCGGTCGCCCTTCGTCACGCCGTGGCGCGCAAGGACACCGGCAAAGGTCGCGACCTTTTCGGTCAGCTCGCGATAGGTGAAACTCTTCACCTTGCCGGTCATGGCGCTGTCGTAGATCAGGGCCGGCTGGTCGCCGCGCGTCGGGACGTGGCGGTCGAGGGCGTTCCAGCAGGTGTTACATTCGGCGCCCGCGAACCAGCGCGAAAGGCCGGCCTCTTCCGACAGGACATGATCCCAGGGCCGCGACCAGTCGATCTCCCCGGCGGCCTGCGCCCAGAAGCCTTCCGGATCGCGTTTCCAGCGGTCATAGGTCTCGCGATAACGGCCCATAGGTCCCTCCCTCTTTCGGCATTTGCGGCGCGACTCTTTCAAGCCGTGCCGGCCATTGCAAGCCCCGGACGGACGAGGCGCCCGCTGCGGCTTGTCGCAGGGAAGACCTGCCATTACGGTGGGCCCGCAGGACCGGGAATCCGCAAAAAGGCACCGTCCAAGGGGAGCAATGACCACCAATCCGTATGAGATCGATCTCGACAAGAACCCGGCCAACTTCCAGCCGCTGACGCCATTGTCCTTCCTGAAGCGCGCGGCGGAGGTCTATCCAGACAAGCTCGCCATCATCCACGGGCCGCTGCGCCGCAACTATGCGGAGTTCTACGCGCGCTGCCGACGGCTCGCCTCGGCGCTCAGCGAACGCGGCATCGGGCTCGGCGACACGGTGGCCGTGATCGCGCCGAATATCCCGGCGATGCTGGAACTGCATTATGCCGTGCCGATGATCGGCGCCGTGCTTAACACGATGAACATCCGCCTCGACGGACCGATCATCGGCTTCATGCTCGATCATGGCGAGGCGAAGGCGCTCTTCGTCGACCGCGAATTCGCGGGCCTCGGCAAGGAAGCGCTCGCCAACGCCAAGGCGAAGCCCTTCGTCATCGACATCGACGATCCGGAATATGACGGGGCGGGAACCGCCATCGGCGAGATGGAATACGAAGCCTTCCTTGGCCAGGGCGACGCCGCCTTCAACTGGCAGCTTCCCGCCGACGAATGGCAAGCGATCAGCCTCAACTACACGTCGGGCACGACAGGCAATCCGAAGGGTGTCGTCTTCCATCATCGCGGCGCCTATCTCCTCGCGATGGGCAACATCGTCACCGCCGGCATGACGCATCATTCCGTCTATCTCTGGACGGTGCCGATGTTCCATTGCAACGGCTGGATCTTCACCTGGTCGATGAGCGTGGTCGCCGGCACGCATGTCTGCCTCCGCCGCGTGACGGCGAAGAACATCTTCGACGCCATCGCCGCCTATGGCATCACGCATATGGGCGGCGCGCCGACGGTGATGAGCTTCCTCATCAATGCCAAGGAGGAAGAGAAGAAACCGCTGCCCAACACGGTGCATTTCTTCGCCGCCGCCGCGCCGCCGCCCGCCGCGAGCATCAAGCGGCTGGAAGACCAGGGCTTCAACGTCATCCACGTCTATGGTCTCACCGAGACCTATGGTCCCGCCGTGGTCAATGCCTGGCACGACGAATGGGACGAGCTCGAAGTCAACGAGCGTGCCCGCGTCAAGGCACGGCAGGGCGTCAACTATCCCGTCCTCGAAGGCATTTCGGTGCGCGATCCCGAGACGCTGGAAGAAGTGCCGCGCGACGGCGAGACCATGGGCGAAGTCATGTTCCGCGGCAACGTCGTGATGAAGGGCTATCTCAAGAACCCGAAAGCGTCGGATGAAGCCTTCGAGGGCGGCTGGTTCCACTCCGGCGATCTCGGCGTCTGGCATCCGGACAATTACATCCAGCTCAAGGACCGGTCGAAGGACATCATCATATCGGGCGGCGAGAACATCTCCTCGATCGAGGTCGAGGACGTGCTCTACAAGCATGCCGACATCGTCGAGGCGGCCGTCGTTGCAAGGCCCGACGAGAAATGGGGCGAGACGCCTTGCGCCTTCATCACGCTGAAGGCGGGCGCGAAGGTGACTGCGGACGAGATCATCGCCTATTGCCGCGCCAATCTCGCGCATTTCAAATGCCCGAAGACGGTCGTCTTCACGGAGCTGCCGAAGACCTCGACCGGCAAGGTGCAGAAGTTCAAGCTCAGGGACATGGCCGGAAAGCTTTAGGGCGACATATTCTTTCCCTCCTTCTCCGTCTCGTCATCCCGGGCTCGTCCCGGGACCCAGGTGCGACATATTCCGAGCAAGCGGCCCCTGGACCCCGGCACAAGGCCGGGGTGACAGCACTTCATGCGTGAATGGACCCGTCCAAATGGACGGTCCGCCCTTTCCCGTTGCACAGCACTCTCCCGACAATAGGATTTCATCTGCCTCCGAGGGAGAGCGCCATGAACGCGGTCGCGACCGAACGTAGCGACGACACAGACGAACCCGGGGTCATTTTCGATCCCGGCTTCTATGCGACACATGGCTATCCGCATGCGGCCTGGACGCGACTCCGGCGCGAAGACCCCGTGCATTTCATGGACGATCCGGAGCGTGGGCCCTTCTGGGCTGTGACGCGCTATGAAGACATCACGACCGTCGGGCGCGATGCGCGCCGCTTCATCAGCAGTCCCGGCGTCGCGCTCAACAAGCTCAACGATCCCTCGACGGGCACGCTCAATGCACCCATTCCGATGATCCTGATGATGGATCCGCCCAAACATGGAAAGTATCGCGGTGTGGTGCGTGAGCGCTTCACGCTCGCCGCCATGACCGGGCTCGAGGAGCATATCGTCGCGAAGAGCCGCCAGATCGCCGACGACGTCGCCCGGCAGCGGCTCGAAACGGCGGCGGAAGGCGGCGAGATCGACTTCGTGACGTCAGTCGCCGCACGGCTGCCGCTCGACGTCATTCTCGAATTGCTGGGCGTGCCGGTCGAGGACCGCGACGACGTGTTCGCCTGGAGCAATGCGGTCATCGGCAGCGAGGACCCGGAATTCGGCAGCGAGGCCGCGCCGCGCGACATCATTCTCAAATCCGCAATGGCGTTTTTCGATTATTTCTCGCGGCATGTCGCAGCAAAGCGCGCGGCGCCGAAGGACGATCTCGTGAGCACGCTGATCGCCGGCCGCGTCGACGGCGAACCGCTGAGCGACATGGACATTCTCGGCTTCTGTTTCCTGCTGGCACTCGCCGGCAACGAAACGACGCGCAATGCGACGAGCGGCGCGCTGATGGCGCTGATCGACCATCCCGATGCGATGGCGACGCTCCGGCAGACGCCGGACATGCTGCCGGTCGCGGTCGAGGAAATGCTGCGCTGGGTCGCGCCGATCATCTATATGGCGCGCACGGCGGCGGAGGATACGGAGCTTGCCGGCCGCAGGATCGCCAAGGGCGACAAACTGGTACTCTTTTACCCTTCGGCCAATCGCGACGAGAGCGTCTTCGTCGATCCGTTCCGGTTCGACATCGCGCGAACGCCGAACGAACATCTGACTTTCGGGTTCGGACGGCACCGCTGCCTCGGCAACGATCTCGCGCGGATCGAACTTCGCTCGGTCATGGGCGAAGTCATCCGCCGCTTTCCTGACATCCGCCTTGCCGGCCCCGTCTCGCGCCTGCGTTCGAATTTCGTCGGCGGGATCAAGCATCTACCGGTCGCATTCGGCTGACGCGGCCGACGCGAGCCGCGACATCTCATTTCGTGCCGGCGAGCGCCTCGACATGAGAGACGAAGTCCTTCGCGTCCGTCCCGAATCCGACCTGCCGATAGACAACGACGCCGTCGGCATCGAGCAACGAAATCACCACCGCGTGATCGAAACTTCCGTCGTCGTTTTTCCGATAGCTTATGTCGAGAGCCGCCGCGAGCTCCCGGACACCGGCATCGTCGCCGCGAAACAGCGCCCAGTGACGCATATCGAGGCGGTGGAGCGAGGCGAAGTCCTTCAATCGCGACGGCGTGTCCTTGTCGGGATCGAAGGAAAACAGCGCGAACGTCACTTGCGAGCGCAGCCGTTCCGGCAGGGCGCTTTCGATCTGCTCCATGTTTTCGGCGACGAGCGGGCAGATATCGGGACAGCTCGTATAGATCATCGAAACGATGACGGGATGCCCGCGGAAAGCCGACAAATCGGTCTCGACGCCGTCCTGCCTCGTCCAGCGCGAGGTCAGGTTGTAAATCGACAGCCCCGGCAAGGGGCTCATGCGATCCGCCGCCGAGGCCGGACACAGGAACAGCAGACAGAGGAGCCCCACGATGCTCGCGCGCTTTTTTCCGCTCATGGTGTCCGGCTCGCGCATCTGAACCCCAAATTTTCCGTCGTATAGGCGGCCTTCAGACTCGACCTCAGCGAATAGCGCATGAACGCGGCATAGTCCGATGCATCCTTCGCGCCGAAGCTCGCACCGCCGCAGAACTGTCCGCCGCCCTTGTCTCCGCCGTTACGCAGATCCGATCCCGGCAGCGCATTCTGGAAATCGAGCGTCCATTCCCATACCAGCCCGACAAGCCCATGCACACCGAAGCCGTTCGCGGAGGCCGTCTCGACATCGGGCAGGGTTTGAGGATTGGGGCGGCCATACCAGGCGAGCGCCGCCGTCTTGACCTCTTCCTGATTTCGTCCCCGATCCGACAAGGCATATTCCCATTGATCGGTCGTCGGCAGATCCTTCCCCTGCGAGACGCAATAGGCATGGGCCGCAAACCACGAGACGCTCGTCACAGGCTGCCTCGCGCTCCGCTCGCCGCCTCCATCGAGGTCCGATTGCCAACGCTCGAGATAGTGCTGATCGGCAAAGAGCGCCTTCACGCGCGATTTCCGCCAATCGGGATGTTGCCTCACGAATTCGAGAAACTGTCCGTTGGTCACCGGATATCGGTCGAGCCGGAAAGCATCGACACGGACCGGGCGATCGGGGGACGACGGCGCGGTCCCCGCCCTTGCGCTTTGGCGCGCGAAGGCGGGGATATAGTTTCCGGCGGGCAAGAGCACCATGTCGTCCGAGGCCGGTTGCGGCTGGGCTTGAGCCGCACCACCAGAGGCGAGCAGAAGCGCGGCGGCGAGCGTCGCGACGATGACGCGCATGATGCCTCTCCGGGCAGTCGTCTATTCGGCCTTGACGCGATGCGCCTTGACCTCGTCGACCGTGACGTCCTTACCCGAGTTACCCCAATTGCCATAGATGTAGGACATCACATTGGCGATGTCCTCGTCCGGCAGGTCCCATGCCGGCATGACGCCATCATATTCCTGACCGTTCACGACCACCTTGCCTTCGAGGCCGCCCGTAATCACCTTGATGGCGCGGAGCTTGTCGGCATTCAGGAAATCCGATTTGGCGAGAGGCGGGAAGGCATGCGGCACGCCTTGGCCATTTTGCTGATGGCACGCCATGCAGTTGGTCTTGAATACCGTCTCGCCGAGCTTGATCCGCTCCGCCTTGTTCTGGGCGGCGGGTGCCGGTTCGGCATGCTGATCCGTCACGCGAATGCCCGTGCCTTCCGGATGGTAGACCTCGTCGCTGATCTTGCCGGAATAGACGAGTTTGTTTTCGGGCCCGCTGACCTTCAACTGCGCCAGAGCGCCACGGTTGAACGCGCGCGTCAGAGAGTGGTCGACGAGAAGAAAGGTTCCGGGGACGGACATCTTGAACTCGACGATCGCGGCGCCGCCGGCCGGGATCATGGTCGTCTGCACGTCATGGACGGGCGAACTCATGTTGCCCTCCTGATAGACGGTATCGAAAATCTGGCCGATCACATGGAACGACGACGTCAGGTTCGGGCCGCCATTGCCGACGAATATGCGAACGGTTTCACCGACCTTGGCGGTCAATGCGTGGTCGCCCGACAGGGAGCCAACCGAGCCGTTGAAGACGACATATTCGGGCTTTTCGTCGATTGCCTTGCTCATGCTGAAAGGTTGCAGGCCCTGCTCGCCATTCGCACCCTTGGTGTAGAAATCGCCCTGCATGACGTAATATTCGTGATCCACCTTCGGCAGACCTTTTTTAGGCTCAACGAGAATGAGCCCGTACATGCCATTGGCGACGTGCATCGCCACCGGCGCGGTCGCGCAATGATAGACGTAAAGCCCCGGGTTCAGCGCCTTGAAGGAGAATACCGAACTGTGCCCCGGCGCCGTCAGCGACGATGCCGCGCCGCCGCCCGGACCATTCACCGCGTGCAGATCGATATTGTGCGGCATCTTGTTGTCGGGATGGTTGTCGAGATGAAACTCGACGAGATCGCCTTCCCTGATGCGCATGAATTTTCCGGGAACCTTCCCGCCGAAGGTCCAGAATGTGTATCTGACACCATCGGCTAGGCGTCCTTCCAGTTCCCTTACCTCAAGATGAACGATCACTTTCGTCGCGTGATCGCGTTTGATCGCGGGAGGCACGTCGGGCGCATCGGCGAGAACGGCGACCTCCTCTCCCTTGATCACATCCTTGGCGTTCTCGTCCCTCGTGGCCGCCATCGCATTCGTGGCGAGCAGCAGGACACCGACAACCGGAAGTATGGTGCAGATATTCGCCTTCATGACGTTGCCCCTCAGGTTGTTTTTCTTTTGTGGCGGATGCACAGCATGGAATGTTGCCGCTCACCCTCACGGAAACGCCACGAACCTTCCTTGATGTATGTCAAAAGTGCCCCGATACCGAGGCGTCCCGACCGCGCACACGGACAGTGTGGTTGATGAGGCGTTACCAGCCGTTACATCCGTGTGAATGAACGCCTTCGGCGAGGTACGCCCAAAATAACAAAGCGCCGGGCTTCGCTGCCCGGCGCTGTCGCAGTTCAGACTTGTCTGGAGAAAATCGTCAGGCGGCGGATCGCTTGCCTGACAGGCGCTCGATTTCTTCCTTCAGTCGAAGCTTGTGCTTTTTCAGCGCAACTATTCGAAGATCGTCGCTTGAGGGGTGGTGGATTTCGGTCTCGATTTCCCTTTGCAGGGCTTGGTGCCGATCACGTAGCTCGGCGATATGCGAGTCCAGAGCCATATGTATACCTACCTTTCGTTGGGGTGGGTAACGCAGAAGAAGCATGACTCTTTTTTGACGGCTTGTCGAACCCCTCTCGCAAATACGGCGAAGAGACTGTAAACCTCGGTCATGACCGAAACGAAACGCATCATCGTCGGCATCTCGGGCGCATCCGGCGTCGTCTATGGCGTTCGCCTGCTTGAAATCCTCAATTCGCTCAAGATCGAGACGCATCTCGTCATGACGAAAGCGGCAGAGATGACGCTCGGTTACGAGACCGGTTTGAAGCTTTCGAAAATAGAGTCCCTCGCCCATACGCGTTACCAGATTACGGATGTGGGCGCCGCCATTTCCAGCGGCTCGTTCAGGACGCTCGGCATGATCGTCGCACCCTGTTCCATTCGCAGCATGTCGGAAATCGCGACCGGCGTGACGTCGAACCTGCTGACGCGCGCCGCCGATGTCGTGCTGAAAGAACGCCGCCGCCTCGTGCTGATGGTGCGCGAGACGCCGCTCCACACCGGACACCTGCGGACGATGACGCATCTGTCGGAAATCGGCGCGATCATCGCTCCGCCCGTGCCCGCCTTCTATACAAAGCCGGAGACGGTCGATGACATCGTCACGCAGTCGGTGGCGCGCGTGCTCGATCTTTTTGGCATCGAAGCCGGCGAGACGCGGCGCTGGGGCGAGGACGTCAAGGGCGGGCGGCGCAGCCCCGTCCGGCCGACAAGGCCGACAAAGAAGTAATCAAGGGAAAGCCTGCTCGACGACGGCGGCGAGGCGCGCGCGCCGCGGCGAGCCGCTAAGGGCGAGATGGCGGGCCGACAGCCAGACGCGCAGGTTGCGCTCCGCCAGCGCCCGGCGGTCGCCCGGCGCCTCCAGTTCGGCCCCCGTCGGCAACAAAGCATCGAGTGCGGCCTGCATCTCTTTTTCGGCGGCAAGCTCCAGACGTTTCACGTCCACCCGCACGGCGCTATCCGGCGCCAGCGTCTTCAATTCCCGCCGGGCGGCGCGCAACGGCGCGACG
>CAISYL010000025.1 GCA_903889655.1 uncultured Alphaproteobacteria bacterium
CCGATGGAGCGTCCGCGGCTCTGGCGCTTTGTCGACCGGATTCCAGAAAATTCCCAAGGCAAGCGGACGGTCGCCGATCTCCGCGCGCTCTTCGCAGCGCCGGCGCCGGAAATTCCGACCGTGACGAAAAGCGAGATCGCGGGCGACGAGGCGCATTTCGAACTGGAGCTTGATCCGGCGCTGCGCTGGTTCGACGGGCATTTTCCCGGCCAGCCGATCCTGCCCGGCGTCGCGCAGCTGCACATCGCGTCGCTGCTCGCGGAGCGGATATGGGGGGCGCCTGCGACAGGCCGCGAAATGTCGCGCATCAAGTTTCGCCGCGTCATGCAGCCCGGCGACCGGATCACGCTGACGCTGGTCAGAAGCGGCGCCGGACGGCTCGATTTCCGCTACATGCTGGGCGACGAGATCATGGCAAGCGGCGCCTTCAGGGGCGACGCATGATGAGTTTCCGCCCCTGCGCCATCGTGCCGACCTATCATCATGTCTCGGTCCTCGACGCGATCGTCGGCCGGCTGCGCGATATCGGCCTCGAGGTTATCGTCGTCGACGATGGCAACGACACGGAAACCGCGCAACGCATTGCCGAGATCTGCGCGGGTCGCGACGGTGTCGAACTCAGGCGGCACGCGGTCAATGCCGGCAAGGGCGCGGCTGTTTTCACGGGCCTCGAACAGGCCGCGCGCCGCGGCTTCACCCACGCCCTGCAGATCGACGCCGATGGCCAGCACGACATCGAGCGCGCGGCCGAGCTGATCGCACTTGCCCGCGCGCATCCCCATGCGCTGGTCACGGCAAAGCCGATCTTCGACGACAGCGTTCCGCGCGTCCGCCTTATCGCGCGCTGGATCACGCATATCTGGGTTTCGATCAACACGCTCTCGCTGCGCATCGTTGACAGCATGTGCGGCTTCCGTGTCTATCCGATTGCCGAAACCCTCGCCCTTGCCGCCCGCGCCAATATCGCAAAGCGCATGGGCTTCGATACGGAGGTTCTCGTCCGCCTGCGCTGGGCCGGCGTGCCGCTCGTGGTCCTGCCGGTGCGCGTGATCTATCCGGTGGGCAATCATTCGAACTTCAGGCTGTGGGACAATGTTGAAGTCTCGCGCATGCATGCGAAGCTCTTCCTCTTGATGCTGTGGCAATTGCCGGCGCTGATTGCGGCGCGCTGGCGAATGGACCGGGGGGAGACGCATCACTGGGCGGGTCTTGCCGAACGCGGCACATCGCTCGGCCTCTGGATACTGGCCCTGGTCTTCCATCTTTTCGGTCGGCGTGTCTGCCTCGCCATCATGTCGCCGGTCGTCTTCTTTTTCTTTCTGACCGGCGTGACGCAGCGCCGCGCTTCCATGTCCTATCTCGATCGGGCGTGGAAATCGGGGCTCCTGCCGCGGCGACCAGGCTGGTTCACATCGCTGAGGCATTTTATGTCTTTCGGCGGCGCGGCGCTCGACAAGCTCGCCGCCTGGACCGGCAGCATTCCCCTCAAGGACATCGAGAATGCAGAGGGCGGCGCGCTCGATGCCGCCTATGCGACCGGCAAAGGTGCGCTCGTCCTGACCGCGCATCTCGGCAATCCGGAAGTCATCCGCGCCGTTGCCGGCCTCACGAACCGCGCGCGCGTCAACGTGCTGGTTCATACCGTGCATGCCGTGCGCTTCAATGCCTTGATCAATGCCTTTTCGAAATCCGCATCTGTGCGCATGATCCAGGTGACGGAGGTCGGCCCCGACACGGCCATTCTCCTGCAGACGGCCATCGACAAGGGCGAATGGGTAGTGATGGTCGGGGACCGCGTGCCGGTGACAGGCAATACGCGGATCGGCTGGGCGTCGTTCCTCGGCGAGCCCGCGCCCTTCGCGCAGGGGCCGTACATTCTGGGCTCCATTCTCAAATGCCCGGTCTATCTTCTCTTCTGCCTGCGCATGGGAAATCGATTCCGGATTTTCTTCGAGCCTTTCGCCGAACGGATCGATCTGCCGCGCGGCAACCGGAACAAGGCGATCGCGAGTTATGTCGGGCGTTACGCGGCGCGGCTCGAAGCTCATCTGCGCCTGGCGCCGCTGCAATGGTTCAATTTTTTCGATTACTGGCATCCCGCCGGCATGGAGCCGCCGGCGGAGGTCGCGCATGAATTGGTGGAAAGTGAGTTGGTGAGTTGACGGCAGACGGAAAAATCATCTTCGGCGGCGCTCCTCTCACCCTTGGCGACATCTGGTCGGTCGCATCGGGCAAGGCCGTCGCCGGATTGAGCGGCGACGCCGCTTTTCGCGACGGTCTGGCGAGATCGGCGGCCCATGTCGAACGGACGCTCGAACGCGACGGCGTCATCTACGGCGTCACCACAGGCTATGGAGACAGTTGCACGACGGAGATTCCGGACGCGCTGGTGCGTGAATTGCCGCTTCACCTGACGCGCTTTCACGGCTGCGGCATGGGGCGGATTCTGACGGCGGCGGAGACGCGGGCCGTCATGGCCGTTCGCCTCGCCTCGCTGGTGCACGGCTGGTCGGGCGTCAGCATCGAGCTGATCGAACTCCTGAGCGATATGCTCCGGCGTGATATCCTGCCGCTTATTCCGGCGGAAGGCTCGGTCGGCGCGAGCGGCGACCTGACGCCTTTGAGTTATATCGCGGGCGCTCTTGTCGGCGAACGCATGGTGCGTTTTAAGGATCGCGAAATGCTCGCGGCCGATGCGCTCGCCGAAGCCGGCCTGAAGCCGATCACGCTGCGGCCCAAGGAGGCGCTCGCCGTCATGAACGGCACCGCCGTGATGACCGGGCTCGGCGCCATCGCCTTCCTGCGCAGCGAGCGGCTTTCGGCGTTGACGACGCGTCTCTCGTCGCTCGCCTGCCTGACGCTGATGGGAAATCCGGCGCATTTCGACGCGCGGCTCTTCAGTGCGAAGCCTCATCCGGGGCAGTTGCGCGCCGCCGCCCGCATGCGTGAAGACCTCGCCGCTTTCGCGGGCCGTCACGAACCCTCGCGTCTTCAGGACCGTTATTCGATCCGCTGCGCGCCGCATGTGATCGGTGTCCTTGAAGACATGCTGCCGACCTTCCGCACGATCCTCGAAACGGAGATCAACAGCGCAAACGACAATCCGCTGATCGAACCGGAAAGCGGCGACATCCTTCATGGCGGTCATTTCTATGGCGGCCATGTCGCCTTCGTCATGGACGGCCTGAAGACGCTGGTCGCCAATCTCGCCGATCTGATGGACCGCCAGATGGCGCTGCTGGTCGACACGAAATTCAACAACGGCCTGCCGGCGAATCTTTCCGGCGCGACCGGCGAACGCGCCTTCATCAATCACGGGCTGAAGGCGTTGCAGATCGCGGCCTCCGCATGGACCGCCGAGGCGCTGAAACTCACCATGCCTGCCAGCGTCTTTTCGCGCTCGACCGAATGCCACAACCAGGACAAGGTCTCGATGGGCACGATCGCCGCGCGGGATGCGCTGCGCGTTCTCGAACTGACCGAGCAGGTCGCCGCCGCTCTCGCCGTCGCCTGCCATCAGGCGCTTCGTCTGCGTCTGCGCAGTGGCGAAATCGTGCCGGAGGACCTTGCGCCGCCGCTCGCCGCCTTCGTGGCGATGCTCGGCGAAAGCATTCCCTTCGTCGACGAAGACCGGCCGCTTGATCGCGTGCTGCAGGCTCTATGCGCCGATATCGAAGCGCAGGTCTGGCCGCTCCTCTGGGAGAGCGTGGAATGAAAGCCATCGTCACGGCGACGACGCGCATCGGCGTGCAGTTCTACGACCTCGACCCGATGAACATCGTCTGGCACGGCAACTACGCCCGCTTCTTCGAGCTCGGCCGCTGCGCGCTGCTCGCCAAGATCGATTACACATATGCAGGCATGCAGGCTTCGGGCTATGCCTGGCCGGTCATCGACATGCATGTGCGCTACTATCGTCCGCTCGAGCTCGGACAGCATGCCGAGATCACGGCTGGCGTGACGGAGTGGGAAAACCGGTTGGCGATTTCCTATCTCATCACCGACATCGAAACCGGCAAGAAGATGACACGCGGCCACACCGTTCACGTCGCCGTCGATATGCAGAGCAAGGAGATGCTATGGGAGACGCCGCCAATACTGCGCGAAAAGTTGTCGCCCTATTTGCCCTGACGCTGGGCGTCGCGTCGACGGCGGCGTTCGCCGCGCAGGCTTGCCCCGCGCCGGACAAGCTGCGCGCGGAGGCGATCGACCGCTCGTTCACGCAGGATAAAAATCTCGCCGGCATGTCGAAGCCGCTGCATTCCGAAGGCCGCCTCACCGCCTCGTCCGATGCGGTCGTCTGGCACATGACGACGCCTTTCGACGTCGCGACGACGATCACGGCGAAGGGTATCGTGCAATCGGTGGACAACGGCCCGGCGCAGCCTGTCGGTCCCGGCTCCGCCGAGATCGGTATCTCGGTCGCGAAGTCGATGGCGGCGATGATGCGCGGACAGTGGGACGAGCTGAAGACGATGTTCGACGTCGCGGTCTCTCCGGTTCCTGCCGCAGGCGACTGGACCGTCAAGCTGACGCCGCTCGATCCGCGCCTTCTCTCCGTCGTCGGTATCATCACGGTGCGGGGCTGCACCGACGTCGACGACGTCACCATCGAACGCGCCGATGGCGATCGCGAGACGATCCGCTTCGGCGTCAAATCCGCGACGACGCAATGACCAAGGGCGGGCGTCTTCCGGCTTTTTTTGCGCTGCTGGCTTTCGTGCTGGCCGGCGCCTATGTCGCGACGCATCTCGAAGGCGCCATCGATACCGATATTCTGTCCTTGCTGCCGGGCGACGCGCGCGATCCGGTTCTCGCAGATGCGCTTCAGCGCGCGAGCGCCGTCGCGTCGGATCGCATCGCCTTCGCGATCGAAGGCGGCGCGCCACAGGCTCGCCGCGATGCGGCCACTGCGCTTGCCGCGGAACTGACGGCGACGGGCCTCTTCAAACCTTCTTCCGTCGATGCGGAAGGCTTGTGGAAATGGCTCTTTGCGCATCGTGCAAGGTTCCTCTGCAACGACGACCGCGAACGTCTCATGGCCGGGAGGGGCGGCGAGATTTCCGCCGACGCTCTTCGCCAATGGTACGCGCCCATGGGCATCGGAGGATCGGCCCTGCTGAAGAGCGATCCCTTGCTGCTGACGGGCCGTCTCCTCGGCTGCATGGTCCCGCCCGGCATGCGCATGATGCCCGACGCTTCGGCCGAGATCGTTTCCGGCGGCATCGCCGCCTCGGTCTACAGGCTCGACGTGCAGGATCGCATCGCAGCCGCGATCGCAAAGTGGAGCGCGCGGCCCGAGGCGCACGGCCTTATCCTCGATCGCGCCGGTGCGCTTTTTCATGCAGCCTATGGCGCGGAACAGGCGCGCGCCGAAATGTCGACCATCGGCGGCCTCACCACCGTCGCTGTGCTGCTTTTCTACTGGCTGATGTTCCGGTCCTTGCGTGCGCCGTTGATCGCCGCGGCGATGGTCCTCTATTCATTGACCATCGGCCTTGCGCTGACGCTTCTGGTCTTCGGCCGCGTCCACGCGATGGGGCTCGTCTTCGGCGCCGCGCTGATCGGTATGGTCGTCGATTACACGACCTATTATCTGATCACCGGCTTCGACGACAGGGCGCGCACATCGGCGGAGCGCCTCGCTCATATATGGAAACCGCTGAGCCTCGGCATGCTGACTTCCGTCGGGGCCTTTCTGGCGCTGCTCTTTTTCCCGGTTCCGGCCTTTCGCCAGATCGCCATTTTCGGTGGCGCGGGTCTCGTCGCAGCCTGGGTGGCCACGCTCCTCCTGACGCCGCTTGTCGAAAAGGGAGCGATGCGCAAGGGGCCCGGCGCGCTGGCGATAGAACGCAGCATTGGACGCCTTCTCGCGCGCACGCCGACGAAAGGCGCGGCCTGGTCGATCCTCGCCATTCTCGCGGTGTCGACCGTCGCGGGTTTCATGCATGGCGGAACTCTCGACGATGTGCGGCGATTTCAGGCACCGTCGCCGCAGCTCGCCGCCGAAGAGGCGCGGGTGAGAGCGCTGACGGGCTTTGCGACGTCGAGCTCGTTTTTCCTCGTTCGTGGGGGAACCGCGGATGAAGCCGCGGCCAATGAAGAGAGCCTGCTTGCGAACCTCGGCCGCAACGGGGTGTCGTCATCCGTCGTCTGGGCGGCGAGCCGTCTTGCGCCGTCGCAGGCGCGCGAGAAAGCCGACAGCGATCTCATCGCGTCGCGTCTCGTCGCGCCGTTTCTGCCTCCGCTCGTCGACAAGCTGGGCGGCGGCGACCCGCAAGCCTATGCGCCGCCGTCCGACGCCTCGTCCGCGCCGGCCATGCCCGCATTTGCGTCCTCTCTCCGTGGCGAGACCGGCGGCATTTACTGGTCGATCGTTCCGCTTGCCGGCGGCACCGCCGCAATGGCGGACATGGGCGGCATGACGAAAGACGACGCGGCGTGGCGGTTTGTCGATCCCGCCACGCGCTATTCCGATCTGATGGCGCGATACCGGCGCCTCGCGGTCTACGGCCTCGCGGCGGCGGCCGTGTCGACCGGCATCTTTCTGCTGATCGTCTACCGGCGCCTGTCTTCGCTGAAGATCATGCTGCCGATGACCCTGGCGCTGATCGTCACGCCGGCCGTCGCGACGCTCATGGGCGTCCCCTTCTCCTTTTTCTCCGCCATGGGATTGTTTCTCGTGGTCGGCGCCGGCGTCGATTATTCGATATTCCAGTGGGAGCATCCGGCCGATGAAGGCAAATGGACCCGTGTCGGCATCGTGCTGGCGGCGGTGATGACCTGCATTTCGGTGGGGCTTCTCGGCCTGAGTTCCGTGTTGCCGGTCAGAAGCTTCGGCGTCACAGTGGCCATCGGCATTCTCCTGTCTCTGTTGCTTTCACCTCTGGTGAGAAGATGGGGAGTGGCCGGGGCATGAGGGGCATGGACATGAATGCGGACGTCGTCATCATCGGCGCGGGACCGGCCGGATCGGTCGCGGCGGCGATGCTCGTCAATGCCGGCCTTTCGGTCGATGTCCTCGAACGCACGCATTTTCCGAGGTTTTCGATCGGTGAAAGTCTGCTGCCGCAGGCCATGGAATGGCTTGAGGAGGCGGGCCTCCTTCAGGACGTGGTCGAAGCGGGCTTCCAGCACAAGAACGGCGCGCTCTTCAGATATGGCGAAAAGGAAGAGGGCTTCGATTTCCGCGCGAAAACCTCGTCGGGCTGGGGCACCACCTATCAGGTTCGCCGCGACAAATTCGACGATCTGCTTGCGAAGGGTGCGGCGCGCAAGGGCGCGCGAATTCATTTCGGCCAGACCGTCGTTGCAATGCGCCCGCATCCCCTGGCGCCGGGCCTGACGGTGCGCGACGAGGCAGGAGTGGAGCGCGACGTCACGGCACGCTTCATCCTCGATGCAAGCGGCTTCGGCCGCGTCCTGGCGCGGCTTCTCGATCTGGAGACGCCGACATCCGTTCCGCCGCGCATGTCTATCTTCACGCATGTCGTCGACCGGATCCCGCCGGACGCCTACGATCGAAACAAGATTCTCATCACCATCAATCCGCGCAATCCGGAAATCTGGTACTGGCTCATTCCGCTGGCCGACGGGCTCTGCTCGATGGGCGTTGTCGGAAGGCCCGAGCATATCGCACCCTATGGCGCGACGCCCGAGGAACAGCTCCGCGCCCTGGTTGCGGAAACCGGGCTGATGGCTCGCCTTCTCGCCGACGCGACGCGCATCCGCGATGTCGGCACCATCGAAGGCTATGCCTGCAAGGTGAGCGGCCTCACCGGTGACGGTTACGCGCTGCTCGGCAATGCGGGCGAGTTTCTCGACCCCGTCTTTTCGTCGGGCGTCACCATCGCGCTCAAATCGGCAAGCCTCGCCTCGAAGCTCGTCATCCGCCAGCTCGCCGGCGACATGCCGGACTGGAACCGCGAATTTGCCGAACCGCTGAGCCGCGGCATCGAAACCTTCCGCGCCTACGTCAACGGCTGGTATGACGGCACTTTGCAGAACATCATTTTCGGAACGCCGGCCGATCCGACGAAGATCAAGGCGATGATCACCTCCGTTCTCGCCGGCTATGCCTGGGATGAGGAAAACCCCTTCGTCCGTGAACCGCAGAAATATCTACAGATGATCGAGGAATTGTGCAGATAGGTCGCGTCGTCATTCTCTGCCTTCTGGCGCTTCAGGCGGCCTGTGCAGGCGGATCGACCATCCATGCCGGGCCCGCGCCCGCACAGCCGATTGCGCCGGGCGTGACGCTGACGCTTCCGGACAATCCGCCATTCGGCAATGAAGTCGGCGCGGTGCAACTGGTCCAGGCGCGCTATCGCTCGATGCACCAGATATTCCAGTCGACGATTGAAAG
Source organism: uncultured Alphaproteobacteria bacterium (assembly GCA_903889655.1). Classification (GTDB taxonomy): domain Bacteria; phylum Pseudomonadota; class Alphaproteobacteria; order Parvibaculales; family Parvibaculaceae; genus Parvibaculum. The sequence goes on from CAISYL010000025.1 coordinate 8,366, forward strand.
CTCGTCAGATCACTTCATCGTCGCGATGACGGTGCCGTCCGGTCCAGGCATCATGCGCATGGATTGGAGCCATGGCGTGATCGCCGCGAAGCGGGAACCGATTGCGCCCGAGAGCCTGTCCGCGGCGCGGATGCTCGCCGATCTGATGTTCGTCTATGCGCCCGCCGACGTGCTGCGGAAATCTCTCGATGGCGGGGAATTCGTGACGATGGGCGAGAGGTCGCGAACCGTCTTCAGGAACGGACGGCCGGTCGTCCAGGTCACGCTGCCGGCCGGTGATGTCTGGAACGGCCATGCGACGCTCGTCAACTACGCCTTCGACTATACGATCGACATACAGAGCCGGCGGGTGTCGCCATGACCGGCGGATCGAACATGCCGATCTATTTCAATGCCTTCGGCATCGCCAATTCGCTCGGCCGCGACTGGCGGGACATCGACGCGCATCTTTTCGCCGGTGATCCGGCCGGCCTGATGCAACGCGCCGAGATCAATGACGGACGCTGCGTGCCGGTCGGCAGGCTTGGCTTCGATCCGGAGCCGCTGCCGGAACGGCTTGCGGAATGGGAAAGCCGCAACAACCGTCTCGTCTATCACTGCCTGCAGCAGATATGGCCTGCGATCGAGACTGCGAAGACGCGTTTCGGCTCGTCGCGCATCGGCGTCGTCATCGGCACCAGCACGTCGGGCATGGAACGCAGCGAATGGGCGCTGAAGCATCGCGCGACGACAGGCGCATGGCCTGAGGGTTATCGTCTCGCCCGGCAGGAACTTGGCGATCCGGCGGCCTTCGCCGCCGCCGCGCTGGGCTCGGAAGGTCCTTATTTCAGCGTCTCGACGGCCTGCACCTCCGGTGCGAAGGCGCTGGCCAGCGCCGCGCGGCTGCTCCGTGCGGGGATATGCGACACCGTCGTCACGGGTGGCGTCGACACGTTGTGCGGCCTGACGCTCAACGGATTTTCTGTCCTCGATTCGATGGCGGGCGATCGCTGCAATCCCTTCAGCGTCAACCGGAACGGCATCAATATCGGCGAGGGCGGCGCGCTCTTCCTGCTGAGCCGCGACGCGGCCGAGTTGCGGCTCGCGGGCTACGGCGAAAGCGCCGACGCCCATCATCTCAGCGCGCCCGATCCGGAGGGCCTTGGCGCGAAGCTCGCGATCGAACAGGCGCTGGCGCAGGCGCATATCGAACCCTCGGCGATTTCCTATCTCAATCTTCACGGCACGGCGACGCGCCTCAACGATGCGATGGAAGCGCGGGTGACCAATGCGATCTTCGGGCCCGAACTTGCCTGCAGCTCGACCAAGGCCCTGACCGGCCACATGCTCGGTGCGGCGGGCTCGAACGAGGCGGCTTTCATTGCCATGGCGCTGCTGCGTGGCGAGGCGCCGCCACATCTCTGGGACGGCGAATTCGATCCGGCCCTGCCCGCGATCCATCTTGCGGACAGTCCCGGCGAGCGCGTCGAAAGCCGGTATATGATGAGTTGTTCCTATGCTTTTGGCGGCAACAATACCGCCGTGATCCTGGCCCGTGAGTAATGACGCAGCCCTTGCCAGATATCGAGAATCTCGTTCCGCACAGCGGCAGCATGCGGTTGATCGACAGGCTGGTCGAAGCCTCCGATATGCATGCAGTGGGCGAGGTTCTGATTTCGGCAGCGTCGAATTTCTACGCCGAGGGTCGCGGCGTGCCGGCCTATGTGGGGCTCGAATATATGGCGCAGACGGTTGCGGCCTATGACGGTGCGAAACGTCTGGCGACCGGCGAAGCGCCCGCGATCGGCTTCCTCCTCGGCACGCGGCGCTATGCGGCGGATCGCAGCTATTTCGTTCCTGGCGATCTGCTGTCGATCAGGATCGACATGGTGTTCAACGATGGCGGCATGGCGTCGTTCGACTGCGCCATCGCCGTGAACGGCATGCCCAGCGTCGCGGCGACGCTCAACGTCTTCCGTCCGCAGCCGGGCGAGAGCATTCCCACGGAGACGCCGGCATGAAGCCCGCCCTTGCGCGAACGATCCTCGTCACCGGCGCGAGCAAAGGCATCGGCCGCGCCATCGCGCTGCGTATTGCAAAAACTGGCTTTCCGGTCGTCGTGCACTACGGTCGCGACGAGACCGGCGCCGTGGAGACGGCGCGAACCATCGAGGCGGAAGGCGGCAGCGCTCGCGTCGTCGGTTTCGATGTCGCCGACCGGTCGGCGACGCGCGCCGCGCTCGAAGCCGACATCGAAGCGCATGGCGCTTATTGGGGCATCGTTCTCAATGCTGGCATCGCGCGCGACAATGCGTTTCCGGCGCTCTCATCGGAAGATTGGGATCAGGTCCTGACGACCGACCTCGACGGCTTCTTCAATGTGGTCCAGCCGCTGACCATGCCGATGATCCGCCGCCGCGATGGCGGTCGCATCGTCACCATCTCGTCGGTGTCGGGCATCACCGGCAATCGCGGTCAGGTCAATTACAGCGCCGCCAAGGCCGGCATCATCGGCGCGACCAAGGCGCTGGCGGTCGAACTTGCGACCCGAAGCATCACGGTGAACTGCGTCGCGCCCGGCGTCATCGAGACGGCGATGGTCGAAGGGGCGCCGGTCGAGGAAATCCTGAAGATGATCCCGATGCAGAGGCTGGGACGCCCCGAGGAAATTTCAGGACTGGTGGCTTTTCTTCTTTCCGATGAGGCAAGCTACCTGACGCGCCAGGTCATATCGGTCAACGGGGGGATGTGCTGATGCGTCGTGTAGTCGTGACGGGCATGGCGGGCATAACGCCGCTCGGGACCGAGTGGCCGGATATTCGTGACGCCATGGCGGCGGGACGCACCGGCGTCAAATATATCGAGGCATGGGACAGTCTCGGCGATCTGAAGACGCGCCTCGGCGCGCCGGCCAGCTATTTCGACCATGCGAAGATATTTCCGCGCAAACAGATGCGGTCCATGGGCCGCGTCGCGGCGCTCGGCGTCTGGGCGGCGCAGGAGGCCCTGACCCATGCGGGGCTGATCGACGATCCCATCCTGACCTCCGGGCGCACCGGCGTCGCCTTCGGTTCGTCCTATGGCTCGACGGAGCCGACCAAGGGCTTCGTCCATTTCATGGAGACGGGCGAGGCGACCGGCCTCAGCGCCATGAGCTACATCAAGATGATGAGCCATACGGCCGTCATCAATATCGGCATTTTCTTCGGGCTCCGCGGCCGCGTCATCACGACCTCGTCGGCCTGCACCTCGGGCTCGCAGGCCATTGGCTATTCCTACGAGGCGATCAAATACGGCCATGCCGACGTCATGATTGCCGGCGGCGCGGAAGAACTCTGCCCGACCATGGCCATCGTCTTCGATACGCTTTTCGCCACGAGCTGCAAGAACGACACGCCGCAGGTGACGCCGCAGCCTTACGATCAGAACCGCGACGGCCTCGTCATCGGCGAAGGCGGCGCGGCGCTCATTCTGGAGGAACGCGAGCACGCGATTGCGCGCGGTGCGCCGATCCTCGCGGAACTCGTCGGCTTCGGCACCAACATGGATGGCTCGCATGTGACCGACCCGCTCGCCGAAACGATGGGCGGTGCGCTCAAGCTGGCGCTCGGCGATGCGGCGCTCTCTCCGGATGCGATCGGCTTCGTCAGCGGCCATGGCACGGCGACGATCCAGGGAGACATCGCCGAGACGAGGGCGACGTCGGAAGTGCTGGGCTCCAAAGCGCCCATTCATTCGCTAAAGGGCTATTTCGGCCACACGCTCGGCGCCTGCGGCGCGATCGAGGCCTGGCTGACGATCGAGATGATGCGCGAGGGCCGCTTCGCGCCCAATATCAATCTCACGACCGTCGACGAACGCTGCGGCCCGCTCGATTACATAACGGGATCGTTCCGGCCGATCGACGCCGATTTCGTCATGTCGAACAATTTCGCCTTCGGCGGCGTGAACACCTCGCTGATTTTCAGGCGCACGGCTTGATAGGGGCGACGCCCGGGTAGCTCCTGATGGACGTCCTCTGCGGACGAGGAGGCACACATGACCTATGATGCGATCGTCGTCGGCATTGGCGGCATGGGAAGTTCGATCGCCTGGCATCTCGCGAGCCGGGGCCAGCGCGTATTGGGCCTCGAGCGTTTCGACATTCCCCACATCATGGGTTCGTCCCACGGCGTCAATCGCATCATCCGGCTTCCTTACTACGAGAACTCGAAATATGTGCCGCTGCTGCGCCGCGCCTATGCGCTGTGGCGCGACATCGAGGCGAGGACGGGCGATACATTGCTGACGGTGACGGGCTCGATCGATGCCGGGCCCGAAAAGGGCGCGCTCTTTCAGGGTGCGCTGGCCTCGGCCCTCGAACACGGGCTTGCGCATGAGGTGCTGACCTCGCGCGAACTTTCCGTGCGCTTTCCCGCCTACCGCCTGCCGACCGAAACGCATGCGGTCTATCAGCCCGATGGCGGCTTCATCGCCAGCGAGCGCGCCATCGTCGCCTATGTCGGCGCGGCCCAGAGTGCCGGCGCCGACATCCATGCGCGTGAAGCCGTGCTCGGATGGGAAGCGCGGCCCGGCGGCGAGGGCGTTATCGTCACGACGGATCGGGGCCGCTATGAAGCGGCGCGCCTGGTCCTCAGCGCCGGCGCCTGGATGGGCGAACTCGCGCCCGCCCTGAAAAAGCAGTTGGCGCCGGAGCGTCAGGTACTGGCCTGGCTGCAGCCGCTGGAACCGGCGCTCTTCCAGCCGGATGTCTTTCCGGTCTTCAATCTCGACGTCGAGGAGGGGCGCTATTACGGCTTCCCGATCTTTCAGGTGCCGGGCTTCAAGTTCGGGCGCTACCATCATCGCGGCGAAGTGAGCGCGGCCGACGACGTCCGACGCGACGTCGATGCCGAGGACGAACGCCTGCTGCGCGATTTTGCGGCACGCTATTTCCCGGCCGGCAACGGCCCCGTCATGGCCCTCAGAACCTGCATCTTCACCAACACGCCGGACGAACACTTCATTCTCGACCGTCATCCGGAACATTCTCAGGTCGTGCTCGTCTCGCCCTGTTCGGGGCACGGCTTCAAGTTCTGCAGCGTGATTGGCGAAATCGCCGCCGACCTTGCGAGCGGCGACGGCACGACGAAATACGATATCGATTTCCTGCGTCTCGGCCGCGCCGCCCTCGCCTGACATGGCGGCGCCTTTGCTCTAGGCGCCTGCGCCTTCCGCGATGTAGCTTTGCGGCGCGTCTGTTGCAGGGGAGGGAGCATGACGGTCGAGCTCGGCATCATCGAAGGCTATTACGGCACGCCATGGTCGTGGGACGTGCGCACGGAGACGGTTTCCTTTCTCGCCCCGCATGGCTATGGCTTCTATCTCTATGCCCCGAAGGCCGATCCGTTTCTGCGCCGCCGCTGGCAGGAGGATCATCCGCGCGACATGGCGGACGGTCTCGCGAAGCTCGCCGCGCATTGCCGCCGGACGGGCGTCCGCTTCGGCGTCGGCCTGAGCCCTTACGAGATCTATCGCGACTTCAATACCGAAGCGAAAGAGGCGCTGGCACGCAAGCTCACTTTCTTCGACGCGCTCGGCATCGACGATCTCGCGATTCTTTTCGATGACATGGAAGGAAGCCAGCCCGATCTCGCAGAGGCGCAGGCCGCAATCGTCGACTGGGTGGCGCACCGCAGCCGCGCGAGCCGCATCATCATGTGTCCGAGCTATTACACGGATGATCCGGTGCTCGACCGCCTTTTCGGCCGCAGGCCCGAAGGCTATCTTCGGAAGCTGGGCGAATTGCTCGATCCCGCCATCGGGATTTTCTGGACGGGCGAGGAAGTCTGTTCGCGCGAATTCAGTCCCGGCCATCTCGCACGCGTGACGGGCGAACTTCGCCGCAAGCCCTTTCTCTGGGACAATTACCCGGTAAATGACGGGCCGCGCATGTCGCCGTTCCTGCATCTGCGCGGCTTCACCGGCCGACCCGCCTCGATCGCACCGCATGTTGCGGCGCATGGCGTCAATCCCGCGCTGCAACCGGTTCTTTCGCGCATTCCGGCATTGACGCTGGCGGAGAGCTATCGTCTCGGGCCGGATTATCAATATGGCGCTGCATTTGAAACGGCCGCCACTGCCGTGCTGGGGCAGGATTTCGCCATCAGGCTGCGCCGCGACCTCCTTCTGTTTCAGGACGTCGGTCTCGATGGGCTTGGAGAATCGGCGGCGCGGCTTCGCGCCAAATATGCGGCCATCGACCATGCAGGCGCGCGGGAGATCGTCGCCTGGCTCGACGGCGCATGGCGCATTACCGAAGAAACCATGCGCGCCCAATAAGAATCGTTTCCCGCCTCGCTTCCTCGCCGTGGAAATACTATCTGGCCGACAGGTTAAGCTTGTAAAATTCTGCCGACGGCCAAGAATAGGCAGAGAAAAATGGGGGGATTCATGAAAGCGGTTGCACATCCGGGCTCGCGCCCGGCATCGTTCGGTTGGCTGCGTTTGTTCGCGCCGATGCTTCTCGGGCTGCTCTCGCCAGCGCTTCCGGCCTTTGCCCAGGAACAATATGGCCAGATCATCGTCTTCGGCGACAGCTATGCCGACAATGGCAATCTCTTCAACGGTTCGCTGGTGGTGCCCGGCGGCGAATATCCGCATCACGAAACCGGCCCCAATCTCGGATCGCTCGGAATTCTGACTTACCCGACGGCGCTTCAGTCGCTGCTCGGCATTCCGAACGCGGGCATGTTGAACTACGCCTATGCCGGCGCGACATCCGGCCCGGGCTCGCCGCCTTTCCTGCTCGGCTATGGAGAGCAGATCGACTGGTCGTTGAGTCACGGCCAGACCTATAGCGCACACGACATCGTCGTCATCAATATTGGCGGCAATGATGGCGGCGCCTCAACGGGTGGATTGAGCATCGCCAACGCGCCCGCGGTCGCGGCGGCGGCCGCCGCCAACATCCGGACGGGCATCGACAAGCTCGTTGCCGCCGGCGCGCGCAATTTCGTGCTCAGTACCTTCGACGATCCGAGCGTCATCCCGAACATCGCCGACGGTTCCCACGGCCAGGACGCGATCGATGCCGACAAGCTCTACGGCTCGCTGCTTTTCCCGGCCGTGGAGAACGACATGGTGCCTTATGCGAAATCCGGCATCAGGATATTCACCTTCAACCTCAGCCAGATGGCGCGCGAGATCGCGGCCAATCCCGCGCTCTACGGCTTCACCAATACGACGACGCCTTGCGAGAGCACGCCGGGATGCGCGACGCCGACCTCGCCCGGCCAATATACCAATGCGACCTATGACGGCCTTCATCCGACGACGGCGGTTTCGCCGTCATCGCGAATTACATGAACAATCTCCTGATGGCGCCGTCGACTTTTCCGGCAAGCGCCGAACTCGCGCAGGCCGTTGCATCGGACTTCGACACGACGCTGTTCGGCAGGCTTGATGCGGGCCACAGCTTCGCGTCGGCCGAACGCATGGCGCTCTTCCCGCGCAGCGTCGATGTCGCATCCGCCGATGGCGGCGCGCCGTCGCTTGGGACGCATCGCCTTTCGCTTTTCGTGGAGGCCACCGGAGCTCTCGGCAAGCATGACGGCAATGCCGACACGTCCGACTTCCGCTATACCAGTGGCGGCGGGAGCATCGGCCTCGATTACGCGGTCGATCCGCATCTCTCGCTCGGGCTGGTCTTCAATTATGCCAATCCGCATCTCGACCTCGCCGACGATCGCGGCCACATCAAGGCGGACGATTATCAATTCGGCGCCTATGCGAGCCTCGATTATCCGGACTGGTTCGCGGACGCGGCGGCGCATTACGACCGTAGCAATTATCGCCTCGATCGACCGGGCGTCGTCGACACGATCCGCGGCGAAACCCATGCCGACAGCTATGGCGCGGCGCTGCGGGCTGGCTGGCTTGCCGCCGGCGAGACGATCAGGTTCGGGCCGCTGGCAGGCCTCGCCTACACGAGATCGAATATCGCGAGCTATACCGAAACCGGCGATCCGCTTCTGACCTTCGCGGTCGGCCGGCAATCGCTC